>CAYOHQ010000112.1:0-9308 GCA_964403805.1 uncultured Thioalkalispiraceae bacterium
TATCTGAATTATTTGTTTTACGATACAGTTTCGATAAATCAGAATCACCTGATATGTAATCTTCAAAATTTTGATCATCATTGTGATTACTCATGAATCACCTGCTTTAATACTTTTCGTTAAACTTTTAACCGCATAGCGTAACCGGCTTTTGGCTGTTTCACTATTCACTTTGGTAATTTGTGCTATTTCATTCAGGCTTAAACCGGATTCCTCGCGAAGTAGAAACACTTCGCGCTGTTTCTCCGGCAGCAATTTAATTGCCTCAAATAAACGTGTTCTTTTTTGTTCAATAGCAATAAGCTGCTCCGGTTGCTCTTGTTCACACGCGGGTAATGATTCAACATTGGTATCGATATCATTATCCTCGTTATTGATAACATCCGAGAACCGTATTTTATTACGACGGTAGTAATCGATTAATTTATTGTGGGCTATGGTATACATATAAGTTGTAAATTTTGCAGTAGTAACATAATTTTTTCGTGCCTTAATAATACTCATCCAGCAATCCTGAAATAACTCTTCTGCAATAGCTGTTTCTGAACAGTGACGTTTAAAATAGCGAAATAGTGATCCTTTATGTCTGGTATACAAAATCTCGAAAGCAGCGGCATCCCCTACCGAATAGCGCAACATTAAACTTTCATCTTGTTCATCTTTTAAGTCATCATTCATTGATGACTCAAGGTTAGCAGCAGTAACACAATTATGCATTATATTTACTGCCACTTGACCTGAGTTACCGTCATTTCCTTAACCTACGGATTTTTCTAAATTAACTATTTCAATTTGGAAAATTTACTCACTGAAGATATAAACGCAACAGATACTAAAACGGGTTAAATCATTTGAATCGTCTTGAAATAATTAATTACAGTAAAAACAATACTATATGTAAATCTACAATATTTATTTCATTAATATGTGCTATTTATTCTTAGCTTCTATCCAGCGCGACATATATTCGGTGCTTTTCATCGAGTGGTGTTGCAACACTGCACCCATAAAATTATCGAGTCGGTGCTGTTTAAGCGAATCGCGTATTTGTATAAGGCGAAGTGATAAGTAATCTGAAATTTTATTTTTATCGTAATAGCGGTTTATAATTTTAATGCCGTTATTTTGCATTTGATTCCATGCAGCTTCATTTTGATAAAGGCTTACCGCTGCTTTGGCAAAATACTCTGGGTCATCTGTTATGACACCATTCCACATTAGTTTATTATCTAAATTACCGTGCATTGCTTCTGCACCAATATTCGTGGTGATACTGGGTGTGCCGGATAACATAGCATCGATTAGTTTGCCTTTAATACCAGCGCCAAAACGTAATGGCGCCAGGCAGATTCTTGCTTTTTGCATCACAGTCGCGGTATTTTCGGCCCACCCGAGGATTAAAAAATTTTCTTTTTTATTTTGTAATTGATGTGCTTTTTCAGGAGGATAAGATCCGTAGATGTGCATTTCGGCATCGGGTAATTGTTTTCGAATTAATGGCCAGATAGTTTCTTTTAAATAAATAACGGCATCCCAATTGGGCTGATGTTTAAAATTACCAATACTAATGAAATGTTGTCGTTTTGAAAAGGCAGGTAAACTCTGAATTATATTTGAGCTAATATTATCTAACATAAATGGCACCAAACATAATAAATTTTTATCTATTTTAAATTCATTAATTAATAAATCCATTTCGAACTTTGATATTAAGAGTGACAAATCACAACGTAATATACTCGCTATTTCACGCTTGGCGGTATCACTGTGTAGATCCTGTTGCGTCATTTCTCGATTTTGTTTTAATGCCTGATGACGTGCCTCACGAACACAATGTAAATCGACTGTTAGTAATAGGCGAAGTGCATCCGGGCAATTTTTTTCAACACGCCAACCAAATTGTTCTTGCATCATAAACCGGTCAAATAACACGATATCGGGTTTTAGATTAATGACATAATCATCAAAACTGGAATGATTTAATTCAATTGAATCTGATGTTATTCCCATGGTATCTAAATCTACCCTGTGTGGTGTTTTAACAGCTGGACTTGCAAAACTGATTTGGTATTGCTGCTCTAGAAAAAAATTGAGAATTTGAATCATTTGACTGCCAGCAGCAGAAGAGTTTGGCTCTGGCCAGACGTAGGCAATCACTAGTAATTGAGGCATATAAAATAATTCTGTTGATTATCGAAGAGATGAGTTTAAAAGAAATTCAGGCTTAAATAAATGAAAAGATTTTAGTATTAATGTTTACTTAGTTGCTCGTAGACAAAACCGTGTAATACCAGACGTTCGGTTTCTTCTACAAAAACAAACTCGAGTCCATATACAAACAAATTTTTACCATTTTCTTCTTGTACTTCCTGCTCTTCAATCCGGCGAATAATTGCTAGAATCTGCACGTATTGATCTTTTCCACCAACCTTAAATTTTGCATTGATGCTAATGTTATCCGTTATTTCACCAATCGGCTCTACCGTGGATAACTTTGAACCACCGGTACTAATATCGGTCAATTTTGCAGAAACAGCTTCATCAAGTGCTTTATCCGGATCTTCATTTTGAACAGATACAATTAATTCAACACCAACACGTTGAGCGTTACGAACAACTACCGATTCAACCTTTTGTGGGTAAGTTAAGTGCAGATACGGATAGGGTGTTCTTTTGGCATCCAGCACCGCAACACTAAAAGCATAAACTGTCTTTATCGAAAAAAGCCGTACAATGAATTTATGTCCCTTTTGAACCTGTATCTCGGTACCACCAATTTTGGGCGTTGTGACAATAATACTTTTATTTTCGCGATAACCCATGAGTTTCGCAAACATACGATCTTTACTACCGTCCGCAGGGTTTTGTAATTGGATACT
Source organism: uncultured Thioalkalispiraceae bacterium (assembly GCA_964403805.1). GTDB lineage: Bacteria > Pseudomonadota > Gammaproteobacteria > UBA6429 > Thiohalophilaceae > CAYQUC01. The sequence goes on from CAYOHQ010000112.1 coordinate 2,880, forward strand.
TTCACCAATACTCAATTTTATCTCTTTGAAATCTATGAGTTTTTTCTTTTTAGAATCGTCAGTCATTTCAGCAAGTTATACAATAGTTTGTTACTCCAGTTTATCGGCAAAACATTCAGTAATTTAAGCTTTGCCTCACATATTATTAGCGCTTATTTTGTGGGGAATATTCTGGACACTATCTTTAGACTGGTGAACTCTAATTCTGAGACGTGACGTAACGATCACTGATAATTAACAATGGGGGTAATAGTAAAAAATCAATTAACAGTGCATAACTGAGTGTAATAGCAAGTAATGAACCAACTCGACTGGTGGGTAACATGTGCGATGTTGTCAGAACCAGAAATCCGGATACCAGAACAATGGTTGTTATTACCAGAGCAACACCAACAGTATTAAATGCATAGCGAATACCTTGAATCGCATCATAGTGCTTCTCACGTCGGGCACGCATGTATTTTGTTAGAAAATGTACGGTATCATCAACCACGATTCCTAGCGTCATGCACATCACAACCGATGCCGATAAATCAATTTCACCGACAAACAATCCCCAGGTACCATAGGCTAAACCAGCCGGTGCTAAATTCGGCAACATACTAATTAAGCCCATTCGGATTGATCGTAAAACAATAATCAATACCAGAGAAATTAAAAATAATGCTAAACCTGTGCCAAATAATAAACTTCGAATATTGCGATGATTAATATAGGCAAACACCATGTCCAACCCCGAACCTTCAGTGACTTTGATATTCGGCGTATTTTTTTCTAACCAATCTCGTGATAAAGCCTCAATTTTTAACAGAAATTCGGAATCTGTTTTCTCAATTAATGCCACAAATTGTGTTGATGATCGTTCAAAATTAATTTGATCTTCTGTTCCCAAACCACGCGGTAAAGATAATTCATACAACAGTAAATACTGAGCGATTAACGCTCTTTTATCAGGAATCCGATAATAATCCGGATTATCCTGATGCATATTTTTATTTAAGCGTTTTATGGTATCCGATAACGAACGGACAAAAACCACACCCTCTTGTTGTCGATACCACTGTGCAAATTTATCAACTGCTTGCATGTATTCAGGATCATTAATGCCACCTTTGATATTCGTCTCAAGAGAATAACGGATTGCGTGGACACCACTAAGATTGGCATTAATTGCTTCTATCGTCCGGCGTTCTTCAAAAGTAAAATCGAAATACTCATGCCAGCGTTCAGTTAGAATATTATTACCAATGAAACTGGCAAATATTATTACTATTGTTCCGACACCAAAGAATAATATTCGACGCTGAGTAATTACAAAATCGGCAAATGCCGTTATATGAAGACTAAACTCCAGTTTACTAAACCACTGGCGGGTAGGAAAAATTGATAACATTGCCGGTAATAATAACATTGAAAATATGTAGGCTAGCGCAACACCGATGGCAATCATATTGCCTAAATCCTGATAGGGTGGTGAATCGCTAAAGTTGAGCATTAACACACCGATGATTGTTGTTAAACTGGTTAGGAAAACCGGCATTGCATTGATTCGAAGTGCTTCGTGTATTGCCTGTTTTTTATCTCGCCCATGTCGCCGTTCATAAAAAAATGTCACCAGAATATGAACAGCATCTGCAACACCAATGGTAATAATAATACTAGGAACAAAACCGGACACAACCGTAAGTGTTTTACCAAACCAGGCATACATGCCAAATGTGCCGATAATTGAAAAACTAATAATTAATAAAGTAATTATCATTCCGGTAATGCTGCGCAAAAAAACCAGTAAGCCGACTAGAATTATAAGGTAACTTAATATTACCAACTCACGAATATCTTGCTGCACACCTAAACCAAGGCTGTAATTTGCAAATGTTGTACCCGTTAAACTAATCTCTACTTCGGGGTAACGTTTCGCGAAATCAGCAACGATTTTTTTTGCAAAGAGAACGATATCTGTATTGGCGGTTAGATCTTCCTTAGGTGGATTTACCCGAACATTTACCGCTGTTACACCACCATCCAGTGCAATACGATTTTTAACCAGACTGATTTCATTAAGAGCAATATTCTTGATTTTTTTAATTTTGCTAATCGTTAATGTAGTTGGATCATCAACCAGGAATTCTGTGACCAAATCATCACCAGTAGCGATGGTATGTTGATAATTTGTAATCGAATCTACTCTTAACACATGCGGGAATGTCCAGCTGACCTTGGTAAGCTCGTGGACTAGCATTAAATTTTCTTTAGTGAAAACATTTTTGTTTTTTGGAACAATATAAAATAACAGATTTTCCTGTCTGTTAAATGTTTCTTCGAGATTATCAAACGCTTTTAGTTGTGGATTATCATCACTAAAAAAAACTTTGAAATCATTAGTGAATTTCAGATTCGGTGTAGTCGATGCTAAACCCAATACCAAGGCAATCATTAATATAATAATGATATAGGGTTTATTTATTACAATAGCGGCATAACGTTCAAACATCATGCTTACCTGATTGGTTATCAATAGTAGCTAGATACTAAAGAATTACAATACAGATAGCTTATCAATTTTTGCTATTGAGATTAAATTATTATTAATGGCATACATTAAGAATTTATTAATAAAATGTCACCGTGCCTGCATCCGGGATGGTTTTAACGGTATCACTACTATCACCAATTGCTAACTGTCCATCCAGACTGAATGCCATTGATGGATCATAAGCAGATGACGGTAATGTTATTATTTTATCATTAACGAAATTCGAGTTTACTGTTGAAAAAGTATGAACAACTGGATTGTCAATAGCAGCAAAAGGATTATCATCGCTCTCGGTAACGGCTATTTTAGAACCATCTAAATTAAATTTAAATACAAATCCAAAAGTCCTGCTTGATTTTGGTGTATTAGATTTAATTGTTAAACCGGCAACGGGTGCGGCTGTCCAATCAGCACCGGATTTTTTATAAAACTGAATTGAACCGGCGTCAGTTACAGTAGCAACTGTGGCACTGGTATCACCAATCGCCAGGCTCGAATCATCAGGGCTGAATGCAAGTGAAATACCAAACAGCAGCGAATTATTACTTATCACTAAACCATAGTTCCAGATATTATTACTTAAGTTAAACAATTGTACTACGCGCTGTGTATCTGCTTGTTCTCCTACTGCCAGTGTTTTGCTGTCCATACTAAAATCAAAAGAATGACCAAAAGAACTAAAAGCAACTGGATTTTTTGATATTAAAACTTGTTCGAGTTCCGGTTTAGCGTTCCAACTGTTAGCTACTCTTTTAAAGACCTGAACATTCTCAATTTGATTTACGGGATAGTGTTCATATATTGCCAGTTTCATACTATCCGGGCTAAATTTAATTGCCTGCCCAAACTCATTACCCAATCTGGTATTTGATACTAACTTTGGTCCCGGTGTCCATGCAGTACCTGAATCTATGAAAAGTTGAACAAAACCTTCAAATTGAATTAATGGATTACCGGGTGCACTAACTGCCAGGGTCTTTCCATCCGGGCTAAAAGATATATCCCATCCAAAGTCACTATACTGTACTGGCATTTTTGGTTCTAATAACTGTTCTCTAACCCAACTCGAACCCGATTTACTAAAAATTTGTACTGCACCAACGCCACTTATACCTGCGACATTTCGTCCTCGTTCAGACACTGCCAATGTTTGCCCATCAGGACTAATCGCAACCGACCATCCAAAATAGCCATATTGCACCGGCGCCGATGATGACAAGACCACTTTATTCTGCAAGTTCGAAGGACTTGTCCCAGCTCCACCGCCACCGCCGCCACACGCAAATAAAGTCAGGCTAGTAACTAGAATTAGACTCAAACTAAAAAATTTATGACTTGCTGGTAACATGGTAACTCCCCGTTAAATTATTATAATTTTGTAAATAGAAATAATAACGCGACACAATCATATTAATGTCGTTATCAGGCTTTATCCGAATCTACCGGGGGAGAATTATTGTAGTCGACATTGCGACGTAAATGGATAGATATGTCCATAAACGTACTATTTATACGCAAATAATACAAACTCATCCATGAGATGTAAAGTTATATTTGTGATCTTGAGTTAAAAGATCAGCTTTGTAATTTATGCTAACTGATCGTCCGCAACGTGATATTTTGGATCTTCCATGACATTAACTTCAACTAAGTCACCCGCTTTTGTTAATAGCATTTTACATTCCGGACTTAAATGACGCAGGTGTAATTTTTTTCCGGCTTTAATGTATCTATCAGCCAGATTATCAATTGCTTCGATTGCAGAATGATCGGCTACACGTGAGTTTTGAAATTCAATAATGACATCATCGGGATCATCTTCTGGATTAAATAAATCCAGAAAGTTTTTTACTGAACCAAAAAAGAGTGGTCCGTTTAATTCATAAATTCGTGAGCCATCTTTATCGGTACTGGTAATGTTAATATGACTGGCATGCTCCCATGCAAAAAATAAAGCCGACACGATAACACCAACAATTACTGCGACAGCTAAATCGGTAAACACCGTCACACCCGACACCAGAATTAAAACAAATGCATCGGTCTTCGGAATTTTTCGAATGATGCGTAAACTCGACCATTCAAATGTTCCGAACACCACAATGAACATCACTCCAACTAATGCTGCCATTGGAATAATTTCAATCAAATCTGAAGCGAACATAATAAACATCAATAAAAAAATTGCCGCGGCAACACCAGATAAACGTTGGTGACCACCCGAGTTTACATTAATCATACTTTGTCCAATCATGGCGCAACCACCCATGCCACCAAACATTCCGGTTACGGTGTTCGCAATACCCTGACCGACACATTCGCGATTACCACGACCACGGGTACCGGTGATATCATCAATCAACGATAGTGTTAGTAATGATTCAATTAATCCAACGGCTGCTAATATAATAGAATACGGAAATATAATGCTTAGTGTATCCCAACTAAAATCAACATTCGGGATATGAAATTCTGGAAACTTGCCTTTAATAGAAGCAAGGTCGCCAACTGTTTTAGTATCCACATTAAAACCGATCACAATTAATGACACCACAATAATGGCAGCAAGTGATGCCGGAAAAGCAGATGTTAATTTTGGCAAGAAATGAATAATTGCAATCGTTAATACTATTAAGCCGCCAAAGATCGCAAGATCCTGGCCCACCATCCATTCACCATTGGTGCCCGGCACTTGAAAGTGGGGAATCTGCGCCAGAAAAATCACAATCGCCAAGCCGTTCACAAAACCCAACATTACGGGATGCGGTACAATTCGGATGTATTTTCCTAAACGCAAGATACCGGCTACAATTTGAATCAGTCCTGTTAACACCACCGCAGCGAATAAGTACTCCACGCCGTGCTGTGACACCAATGCCACCATCACGACTGCCATAGCGCCGGTTGCACCAGAAATCATTCCCGGACGACCACCAAAAATAGAGGCTAAAAGCCCAACCATAAATGCCGCATATAAACCAACTAATGGATCAACCCCGGCTACAAATGCAAAAGCAACAGCCTCGGGCACCAAGGCCAAAGCAACTGTTAGACCAGAAAGAATCTCATTTTGAAAACAAACACGACTGGAGCAGCCTAATTGAAACATTTGAAACCTCGAATAGTAATGCTGACTTAATTTATAGTGACATAAAAGGTTGCGAATTTTACCGAATATTAGGAAATATTGATATAACTAAGCAAAAATAACTAAAATAGTGTTCTGATTACCCAACAACTCATCACTAAATTAACGGCATACTGAAAAATATGTTTATATTTTCTTTGCCAATGACTCAAATCGATATTTCTGTTTTAGTCCGAATTTACTAAATAATTGATATTATCCAGTAAAAAATATGCATTGTTCACAATACGTTCAGTTGAACAGTTGTATTTTACTATTAACATGCAATACCTCATATAATACCTTATCAATCACATTCAATTTTTGAGGTAATGTGTTTCAAACAAATCGAAAGATTTATATAAAAATAGATGAAGGAGATAATCATGCACTTAGGACAAACAAAAATAAAAACAAAAATTTTTAATACATTGCTTTTTGCCACAGCATTACCATTGATAATGATTTCATGCGGTGGTGGCGATGGCGGTGGTACTGCTGCCGGGCCTGCTGTCTATTCTGGCGCAGCGCCAACAAATAAACTATCAATTAATTCCACAAACGCTACGAGCATTTCCGGAACTTTCTCTAACTTCTCTGTTGTAAATTCGTCTGGTGTGGCTAACTCGCCACCAATTGTGAGTGGTGCTAGTGTTTCTGAAATTTCATACCAACAAACTATTGCGACTATTTCCAGAAAATTTTTTAGTTCGAATCAAGTACAAAATAGTAGTGAGGTGGGTGCAACAACTTCCTGTACAGGTGG
>CAYOHQ010000113.1:0-9277 GCA_964403805.1 uncultured Thioalkalispiraceae bacterium
CAACAGGACCATAACCGTCTTTAAAACGAGTAGGAACGAAACGATTTTCCATTAAGGTTAATTCTGCGCCAGCTTCAGCAGCCATTGCATAAGTAGAACCGGCATTCCAAACAGGATACCAGGCACGACCTGTACCTTCACCAACTGAACGTGGACGGAAAATGTTTACACAACCACCAGCAGCTAATAAGCATGCTTTAAATTTGTAAACAATCACTTTGTTATCACGAGTTGAGAAACCAACGGCACCAGCAACACGGCTAGGATCGTTTTTATCATTAATTAATTTAACGATAAAGATACGTTCTTCAATGTTTGCCATACCCAATGCTTTTTTAGCTGCTTCAGCAACAATCCATTTGTAAGACTCACCATTAATCATGATTTGCCATTTACCAGAACGCACAGGTTTACCGCCATCTGCTAAAGGAGTCATACCTTTAGAACCATCAAAACGTTCGCCATTTTCGTCAGTTTTCCAAATAGGTAGACCCCATTCTTCAAATAAATGCACTGATTCATCAACATGACGGCCAACATCGTAAGCTAAATCGTCACGGGTAATACCCATAAGGTCATTAGAAACCATACGCGCATAATCCGCAGGATCTTGTTCTGTACCGATATAAGTATTAATCGCTGAAAGACCCTGTGCTACAGCACCGGAACGATCCATAGCCGCTTTATCTACTAATTTAACTGAAATATCAGTTCCGTCTTTTTTTGCAGCTTCGATCCAGCGCATGATTTCATAACCAGCACCACAACAAGCCATACCACCACCGATAAGAAGGATATCTACTTCTTCTTCGACGACTTCAGGATTACCAAATTCTCCTGCCATTTTATTTTCCTCTATCTAAATTTAAATTATTTTTTGATAAGTTCACTTGGATCACCAGCACGGTAACCGTTGTGTTGTACGAAGAAACCAGTGTCTTCAATTTTGCTCATATCAGCTTCTGGTTTACCACCGAAAGGATCGATTGAACCTTCTGGCGTTGTACGGATAGGGAACTTGAATCGTTTCATGTTACCGTTACGGAATTTGATAGTCCACATAATGGAATCAGTACCACGTAAAGGTTGCACAGAACCACCTAAAGGAACAACGTCAGCATAGTGACGACATTCGATAGCTTGTTGTGGACAAATTTTCACACAGCTATAGCATTCCCAGCATTGTTCTGGTTCCTGGTTATAAGCCTTCATAGCATGACCGGTTTCAGAACCGTCCATATCAAGCTTCATTAGATCATGCGGGCAGATGTACATGCACGCTGTTTTGTCTTGGCCTTTACAGCCATCGCACTTATCAGTACGTACAAAAGTTGGCATTGTGTTACTCCTCTTTATTTTGCTAGCAATTAAAATTTAACAACTTCGTTATTCTAACCAGGAGCTACCTGATTAAAAAACATTCCTTTGATTTTTACAGTCAAGGTTCGCATCGTGTTTACTGGAACTACTTGATAGTAAAGTATTTCAAATATTCATTATTATGGTCGTGACTTTTGCAACTTAATTTCAGGACACGCCCCTTCACCAGGAGATCACTCCGGGCGCACTAAGTTATCTACTTTTGCCGGCAAAATAAAGCCAATTTTTCCGTATGATCACTAGTATTACATTGTCCGGTATAAGCTGAATTTATTGTAACTAAATAGTCAGCTATAACGCTGTTAACTGGATCTTCAATTTGAACTTCAGTTCACCAACAAAGCAGTCAAAAATTAGCTAAGACTTTGATAATAATCAATTAATATCTTGGCGACTTCAGGTCGTGAGAATTCTTTCGGTGGTGCTTCACCGTTACCTAACATTTCACGAACCTTGGTTCCGGATAACAATACAAAGTCATCTTTTTCATGATCCGGTGCTTCACGCATCATCACTACTTTATCGAGTTTCTTGGAGTAGGCTGTGTGGTCTGCTTCAAATATTTCGATTTCCATTGCACCCTTCGGCACTTCTTCCTGGAAAATTGTTTGTGCATCAAATGCGCCATAATAATCGCCAACACCAGCATGGTCACGACCAATAATGAAGTGCGTTGCGCCCATATTTTGACGGAAGTAAGCGTGTAATACGGCTTCACGAGGACCGGCATATAACATGTCAAAACCGTAACCGGTTACCATGGCACTGTTTTTAGGGAAGTATAATTCCACCATTTTACGAATCGCATCATCACGTACTGGTGCAGGGATATCACCGGCTTTCAATTTACCCAGTAACATGTGAATCACCAGACCATCACAGCCTAAACGATCCATTGCCATGTGGCATAATTCTTCGTGAGCTAAATGCATCGGGTTACGTGTTTGAAACGCAACCACTTTATTCCAACCACGTTCGGCGATTTCATTACGAATTTCAACAGCAGTTCGGAAGGTATCCGGGAATTCAGTTTGGAAATAGCTGAAATTTAGTACCTGGATTGGACCTGATATTGCGATATGACCTTGAGAATTAAATGCGCTTACACCAGGATGATCAGAGTCATCAGTGCGATACACTTTATCGGTCATGATTTTCATTTGCTCTGCGGTAACTTCTTCAGTAGCAGTAATGTCCATCACGGCTAAAACAGGATTGCCATCAACATTCGGATCACGTAATGCGACTCGGCTGGCGCCTTTAATTGAATCCGCATTATCGAGTAAACACAAAACCGGAACCGGGAAGAAGGAACCATCACTTAAGGTTAATTTTTCAGCAGCGCCCATGGCATCGGCAACATTCATATAGCCTTTTAACGGGTTAAAATAACCAGCTCCCATCATTACTGCATTTGCAGCGGCTTGTGAGCTAACAATAACAGAAGGCAATCCTTCAGCTTCTTTACTGAGTTTGTCATGTTCGCTGTCGTCATAAACGAATAATGGTTGTAATTCGTCCGACCCTATTGGCTTTATCATTCTAAAATATCCTCATTAAGTTACAAAATTGTAATTTTCTTTTCATACTATATATATGAAAGTGAAAATGGCTTCAGCTGTGTTTCCATTGAACAACTGAAATGAAATCAAATTTTAATCACGTAGTTGCTAACGTCGATTACTGTTTAGTTAACTGTTGACTACCTAAAGTGGATTAAAATTGTTTTTATTATTCCTGAATCATTAGACAAATCAGAGCTTGAGAACTCAATTGAGTTGCGACGATCATATTTAACATCGATTCAGGGATGCCTAACTTAGCGAGTTTCCCCCCTAAAAGTAAAGTCTTTTCGGGCAGAATCATTATAGTAATATTTTTTACTTGATAAATTGAATTTATTCCTAAATTTGTAATAAATTCAATAATTTAGAGTGGTGCTATTTGTATTATATGATCGTCTGGGAAACTGGAGTCGGTGGAATTGCAGGATAGTTTTAGCTTCATTATTTCGAGAGTAAATAATGATTATTAACCAAGTTAATTACTATGGTACTTGAATCAATTTAAACGAGTTATAGGTAACTCTTAATGCAGAAATAAACTAAACAGACAAAAAAAAGCTGATATCAAGATCAGATATCAGCTTTTTTGATGGCGCCTAATTTAATTTGGTAAAACCAGATTATGCGGCGTATTTTGCTTTTGCTTCTTGAGCTGCTTTTGCAGTTTCGGCATCATATGCACCACCAGACCAAAGCATTTCGTAAGCAATTTCTTCATTGCCGTTTTCACAGGTTTCCAGTACTTTTTCAAATAATGGTTGAAAAGTCTTGCTGCGGTGTGATTCTTCGTGCTGTTCAAAACTAGCCCAGAAAGTCACAATAATGGCTTCTTTGCCTTTAAGGTCGCTTTCTACAGCTTGCCCAACGGTAGAGCCTTCATTTGAAATCATGCCCATATTTAAAGAAACGAAACCACCAATAAAACCGGTTTCTGAGTGGTATGTTTTGACGTTTTCACACAGTTCAGCAACGCGTTCTTGCAAGTCGTCGAGACTGAATTGAGGTTTCAAAATAACTCGGTTAACAGTAACCACACCATCGTGAGGGAAATTCGGTATAAATCCAGACATAATTAACTCCAAATAAGAATATTATAAAATACTAATATGATTATAATATAGACACTCATCAATATAATCAAGCATTATATAAAATTTATTATAGGGTAAAAAATAGGGATATTCGGGGTACTAGCAGTCAATCATTTTAGTCCAGGTTCGTTTTCCACAATTCAAGCACTTTAGCAGCTAAACTCATCGGATCGAACGGTTTGGGGATTACGCCTAATGCACCAGAGGACAGTAATTCTTTTATTTCTTCCGATTGCACTTTTGCAGTCATAAACATAACCGGAGTTTTTGCTAAGCTTGAAATTTTACGTAATTCTTGAATTGTTTCAGGACCATCCATCCCTGGCATCATAACATCACTTAGAATTAGATCAGGGGCAAAGCTCTCTGCAACTTCGAGCGCTATTTGACCTGAACTACAGACTTCAAGTGTAAAACCACCGACATTCTCTAATGCCAGTTGTGCTACCGTTTGGATATCCGGTTCATCTTCGATGTATAATATTTTATGTAATTCTGACATTTTTGACCTATCAGTTGTTCTTAACTAATAACGGCAATAACGACAGGATCTTTATAATTCACTTACATAATTTAAGATTGCCTCGTGAATATAGTCACTATCTTGCTATATAAATTAGGTGTTTACTAAGGTTGTAAATACAAAAATAGCGCACCATTACCGCGTCTGATATTTAATAACAGCTCCTTATTATTTGAAGCTATCGCCATTAATTCCGTTATGCTGGTGATCGGGATTCGGTTTGCAGAGACAATGATATCACCGCGACGTAAACCGGCAGCACGGGCCGGGCTGGAATTTTCAACCTCATTAAAAATCACGCCTTCGATGCGTTTATACAGTGGTGAATTTTGATCAATATTCCCTAATAATGCACCGGTAAGTCGAGGGTGCAGATCTTTGCCTTTTAAAGTAGTTACAATTGATTTTTCTACTTTTGCAGAGAGCGTTTTATCCTTACCATCACGCAAAACTTCAAGAGTGACTGTTTTGCCTATTCGCAATAAGCCAATGACATTGCGCAATACATTGGCATTTTTTACCTGCTTACCATTAATTTTTGTAATGATATCACCCGGTTTTAAGCCCGATTTTTCTGCTGCCGATTCAGGCACAATTGAGGTGACTACCGCGCCGCGTTGCATCGGAATGCCAAATGCCTGTGCCAATTGTGGCGTAAGGTCTTGTGCTTGCGCACCGAGGCGGCCACGGCGTACTTCGCCGTAACTGATGAGTTGTTGCTTAATGTCGATAACCATGTTTATCGGAATCGCAAAACCGATTCCGATATTACCGCCGCTCTTGGAAAGAATAGCGGTGTTAATGCCCACTAACTCACCGCGTAAATTCACTAAAGCACCTCCGGAATTCCCGGGATTAATGGAGGCATCTGTTTGAATAAAATCTTCAAAACCTTCAATGCCTAAACCGCTGCGGCCTAAAGCACTAACAATCCCCGAAGTGACCGTTTGACCCAGACCAAATGGGTTACCAATGGCGATGACAAAATCACCTACATTTAGATGATTGGAGTTAGCAATTTTAATTGCGGTCAGGTTTTTTGCAGCCACTTTTATCACAGCAATATCGGAGTCTGGATCAGTTCCTACTAACGTTGCTTTGAGCTGTCGGCCATCACGTAAGGTTACTTGTATTTTAGCGGCATTATCAATGACATGGTTATTAGTGAGAATTAAGCCTTGTTGTGCATTAATCACTACTCCAGAGCCCAGGCTTTGAGTTTCCTGTTGTTGTGGGCGAGATGGTGTTCCAAAAAAATGTCTAAAAATTGGGTCTTGTAATAACGGGTTTTCACGTTGCTGTTGCACATAACCAATCGTTGCAATGTTAACAACGGCCGGTGTTACTTTTTTTAACATTGGTGCGAGTGTGGGAAGTTTATTGCCGTCACTGTCGGCCATTGGTAAGCCAGCAAAAGTCGGCGTTGCAATAAAATTCAATGTTAAAAGTGACAAAAAGATAGCGAAAAATTTGTTAAGCATTATTTTAGTAAACCCCAATTTTATTTATTGTTATCGACTTAGTTAATGACAATGAAAAACTTAAATAAGTTCCCGGTAATAAATTATTTCCAGAAATATTTTTTTAGAAACACAAAACACGACTTACTCCTATTAAAGTAGGTCATGTCTGTGTATTTTATTTAAAAGAAAACGTTAACTGTCTACAGAAATTCGACGCGCTTTTACTTTAGCCGATTTAGGTATTGTTAACTCTAAAACGCCATTATGACTTTTAGCTTTAATTTTTTCTGCATCAGCTGAATCAGGTAAGCTAAAGCGGCGATTGAAGCTGCCATAGCTGCGTTCAACGCGTTTATAGCCATCTTTTTCATCACTGGTTTCTGCGTTTTTTTCACCTTGAATTGTGAGCACACCGTTTTCCATATGAACTTCAATATCTTTTGGATCAACACCGGGAATATCGGCGTTAATGATAAAGGCATTATCTGTTTCTTTAACATCAACAGCAGGTGTCCAGTCACTTGTTGCAACATTACTATTGTTGTCTAACAGATTTTTATCATCAAAAGCACTCAATAATTCATTTCGGAATTGGTGTAGGGCATTCCAGGGTTCATATCGTGTTAATGTCATTGTTATATTCCTCTCCGGTAAATTTAATTTAAATATTTAAAGATAAATTACTATTTATCTTTGCATGGTTTAAAAATGGGGATGCTGTTATTTTTTTCAAGATAGTTTTTTAAATTTTATCTTTTTGAATTATTATTCACAAATAGCACATTTTAAACGAGGGGAAATAAAATCAAATAGTTAGCAGCTTATGCACCGGTTTTAGGGGAAATCTTGTGGGTTAGCTGTGGATAACATGGGTATAACGGGGTATACATCGGGGATAACTTTGCGTTGACAACCCTTTATATTGCGCCTATGCTTTCAACATAACACAATATCTTGTGTTTTTAACATTTTTACCATTTTCGACCTGATTTCGATATATGTACCGCAAAAGCTGGAAATATTCGAACTAATAGCGATCAAAAACGGTGATTAAGTAGGAAAACACTATTAGGAAGAATAACTTGCTTGTTGCTGGATTTAATAATTTTATCGTTATTAATCTTGCAGCAACAAGAAAGTAACAGAATCAGGGAAGGAACATGGTGGTGGGTAACATGCATATCACATCAAACGATGCGTGTAATATCTCTTTCCTATTTCACCTGATTCAACATAACAATAAATCAAAATGATAATAGGCAATAAAACCGGTTTCACTGGTTTTAGCAGGACACGGAGGAATTAAATTATTATGAAGCGTGCTCAATTGAGTGAAGTAGCCCACACCAATGCTGCAGATGTACCCTACCAGGAAGCATCACTTGATATTTGGGACAAGAAGTATCGCTTAAAAGCAAAAGATGGCGAGCATATTGATAACACTATTGACGACACTTATTTACGTGTCGCTAAAGCCATTGCGGGTGTAGAAACAACTCCTGAAAATAAAAAACGCTGGGAAAAAGAATTCCTGTGGGCGTTACGTCACGGAGCCATTCCTGCCGGACGCATAACCTCCAATGCTGGAGCTCAAGAGCACAAACCTGCAACCTCCACTATTAATTGCACGGTATCCGGCACCATTCATGATTCAATGAATGACATATTAAATAAAGTACATGAAGCAGGTCTTACATTAAAGGCCGGTTGTGGTATTGGCTATGAATACTCAACACTACGCCCTAAAGGTGCGTATGTATCCGGTGCTGGTGCGCACACCTCCGGGCCTTTATCGTTTATGGATATCTACGATAAAATGTGTTTTACCGTATCCAGTGCCGGTGGTCGACGAGGTGCTCAAATGGCCACCTTTGATATTGGCCATCCTGATTCAGTCGATTTCATTCGCGCAAAACGCGAAGACGGGCGTCTGCGACAATTTAATTTATCGTTATTAATTACCAAAGAGTTTATGGAAGCCGTCCATAATGAAACCGACTGGTCATTAGCATTTCCAATAACGCAAACTGAAGCCGATACCGATGGTGTTGATATTAAAGATGCAACACAGGTTGTGTGGCGTGACTGGCCAATTAAATCAGAATACATCGTTAACACAGATGGTCTGGTAGCCTGTCTTATCTATAAAGTAATGCCAGCAAAACGCATGTGGGACATGATCATGGCCTCCACCTACGATTATGCCGAACCCGGTTTTATTTTAATTGATAAAATTAATGAAATGAACAACAACTGGTATTGCGAAAATGTTCGCGCTACCAACCCCTGTGGTGAACAACCACTACCACCGTATGGTTCCTGTTTACTGGGCTCCATTAATTTAACCAAATTTGTACGTGATCCGTTTACCGCCGATGCCGAATTTGACTGGGATGAGTTTAAAAAAGTCACTGCCATATTTACTCGAATGCTCGATAACGTGGTTGAAATAAATGGTTTGCCATTAGCTGAACAACGACACGAAATTGAATACAAACGACGACACGGTATGGGATTTTTAGGTCTAGGCTCAACCCTTACCATGTTACGTAGCAAATACGGTTCAAATGAATCATTAGAATTTACCGAACGAGTGAGTCGTGAATTAGCGGTCACTGGTTGGGAAGTTGCTGTCGAACTTGCAAAAGAGAAAGGCCCTGCAGCAATCATGGATGAAGTGTTTGAAGTAACAACCGAAATGTTACACAAACGCCCCGAAATGAAAAAGGACGGATACAAAGCAGGAGATAAAGTTCAAGGCAAAATACTGCATGCTAAATACAGTCGCTATATGCAACAAATAGCCGACGTAGCACCGAACCTGGTGGATGAGATGGCGGAAGTGGGCGCACGCTTTACGCATCATACATCCATCGCACCCACCGGGACCATTTCACTTTCGTTAGCGAATAACGCCAGCAACGGTATCGAGCCAAGCTTCGCACACAATTATTCACGAAATGTTATTCGTGAAGGTCGCAAAACGAAAGAAAAGGTCGATGTCTTTTCATTTGAATTATTAGCCTATCGCGAGCTGATCAATCAAAAGGCAATGCCCTATAGCGACGATGCTGAAGCACAATTACCCGATTATTTTATCAGTGCCGATGATATTAATCCTAAAGAGCACGTTGATGTTCAAGCGGCCGCACAAAAATGGATAGATTCATCCATTTCAAAAACAGCCAATGTACCAACTGATTACGCTTATGAAGATTTTAAAGATATTTATCTTTATGCCTATGAGAAAGGCTT
>CAYOHQ010000114.1:0-9268 GCA_964403805.1 uncultured Thioalkalispiraceae bacterium
ACTCCAATCATCCTAATGCATGGATTCCCTGATAGCTTGCACCTTTATGATAGGGTTGTTCCTTTGTTAGCGAAAAATAAGAGGGTGATTGTGTTTGATTTTCTTGGTTGGGGAAATTCAGATAAACCTAAAGATCATGTTTATGATGCTCAGAGTTTGTTGACAGATCTAAAAGCAGTTATAACACATTTTAAACTTTTTGATATTGTGTTAGTTGCACATGATATATCAGGTTTCCCTGCTATCGATTGGGCATTAGATAATCCAGATAAAACTAAGCTACTAGTTTTATTGAACACTGTTTATTCACCAATGAAATCAGTAGTTTCACCGGAAGCCATCGCATTATTTTCAACATCGAGTATAACACGTAGTATTAGACGTTGGGGGGCGTATCAAAGTGATGGCTTATGGCAAGAAGGATTAATAGAACAAACAAGTAAGTTCTATAGTGATCCAATCGTTAGAGATAAATATATAAAAATATTTGCACAACAGGCACTAGCAATACGACCTGCTTTTTTTGGATTAAATGAAGTGTTGCTGTCTGAGATTCAAATTCGATTACTGGCACTACCAAGAATGGAAAAATATAGACAACCTGTCGCAATTATATTTGGCGGGGACGATCCCTATTTAAATCCTGGTGTTGCTAATGAGTTTCATGAAATATTTTTAAACTCAAGTTTAACTATAATAGAATCTGCTGGCCATTATGTACAACTTGATAAACCAAATGAAGTAGCAAAAATTATTTTAAGCAAAGTCGCTATTTATTAAAGAATAGTAATATGTATTTGAAAAAAATTAATGAAATAATTAATATAAGAATAATCAGCTTGTTAATGAGTTTAGTTATTTTCCCGCAAACATCACAAGCTGAACAATTATTGTCAATTCGTGTACAGGCTGGTTATGGTGTTTCTAATTCCGCTAATACACTATTTAGAGGTAATATCCGACATCTTGGATTACGTGGTTTAGTACACGCAGATGGAACTCGAAAATTTGGATTAGAAATTAATCACTTTCAGTTCAGTGAAAAAAATAAAGCATCAGATTTTTATTCCTTTGGAATTGTACTGGAACAGACATTGGCGAACTGGTTTAAAGTGTCTGTGGGCACAGTGGGGTATATACGTTATGGTTTAAATTCTGATAATCCAGTTGGCATTGTAACGAATCTTGGATGGGTACCTAGTAAATATGAATCATTTAAACCTTTTGTTGTCATAAGAAATGATTTTATTTTCTATCATAACACGTCCATTATGAATTCAATTTCTTTAGGATTAATCTGGATTTTTTAACTTTGAAACGAAGGTGTTACAGACTAAAAAATAAACATAAATTGATGTTGTAATTAAATCCACACTGAAACTCCACAGTTGCAGTGTGAATTTATAAACCACGAAATTAATAATTAAGTTAGTTAATTTGTCCAGGGTACTTTACCTTCGAGTAATTCACCATCAGTTATCCCGGGGGATTTCATTCCACCATCAGGAGCTTGTAGAACAAGATAGGTTAAATCTGTATTGCCGGTATTCCACCAGGTTCTATTTGCCAGAGGTTTCATGCTAACGATTGAGCCTTCTTCAATTTTAACGATTTCATCATCGATTAACATTTCACCTTGACCACTAATAAAAACATAGACTTCTTCATGCTCTTTATGACGGTGTTTAAAATTCATTCCAGTACCGGGTGCATTTTTATTGAGTGAAATTTCCATTGAGCTAAGGTTTAACAACTCACCTAAAAATAGTTTACCTTCAATTTTAATACCAGATCCTTCTGGTGCAAATACGTATTGATTTAAATCATTCAATTTACCGACATTATGTAACTTGTAGTTTTTCATTAGATTTTCCTTTTATGACATTAGTATTATATCTGCTATAATTTAAATTAGAATGATCGTTCTAATTTGGAATGATCATTCCAGATTTAAGAATAAATGTCAATTTTTTATTTTAAAATTTGGTAAGTGATAGGTAAGTTAATGTTTTTAATAGAATATATTGATATCAGTGAGACACAGAAAGATTTTACGTAACATGGCATAATTGCATTATGGTCGGACCGAACAAACAATTTGATCAACAAGAAACACTATCACAAGCCCTGACAGTCTTCTGGAATAAAGGTTATGAAGCAACTTCGATGCAGGATTTAGTGAGTTCGATGGGTATCAATAGAGCCAGTATGTACCAGACATATGGAAACAAGCACGCTTTATTTCTTTCCAGTCTGGATTTATATATGGACAGAACTCTCAATGATGTTAAGCAGCTTGTTGAAGTGACTGATTCACCCTTAAATAATTTACAACATTTATTTGAAACTATAGTTGAACTAAGTCTGCAAGGTGAAAAACACGGGTGTTTTATTAATAACACGGCTATTGAATTTGGTAACCATGATCCTGACATCGCAAAAAAAATTCGACACTTTTGGGAAAAATTAGAAACGGAGTTTACTTCACTGATTAAGATCGCAATCGAAAATAACGAGCTGGATTCTGGAATAAACCCTGAACAAATTGCGTCTTTGCTTAATATAAATTTACAAGGATTAATGGTAAAGTCTAAAACCAACACATCAAAAGCAGAGCTATTTAATGCGATTCATTCTTTATTTAGTTTAATTAGAGGACGAGCTGCGTAGGAAATTTTATTTGGTGTACAGGAAGCGAGTTTAAAAAAGCTACCCTGGAATAGGGTAGCTTTTATAAATTTACGCTGATTCTTGTTGAAAAACAAAGTTCGGAATCTTAGTTGCAAAAGACCAAACAAACTCATCTGGGTCTTGAAGCACTGCAGTTCGATCTCCCCAGAAGGCATCTTCGGGTTCAGATAAAACAACAGCTTGGCTTTTAGATGCTTGCTCAGCTAATGAATCAATGTCATCACAATAAACGTAAATTGATAATGGCGGGGATGTTTTACTACTTTTAGGTGAAACACCTTCAGGTGCTAATTGGCAACCTTCTCGAATAAGCATAAATAATTTTTCACCTTTATATAACATGTTGGCATAACTGATACTGCCATCATCTTCTTTCATTACAGCATCAGTTTTAAAACCAAAGGCTTTCTCGTAAAAATCCAGACTTTTTTGAATATTTACAACGTACAGGATAGGCATCATCCAGGGGCAATTTTCCTGACGTGGATCATTGGTATTTTGAGTTGAGTTCATTTTAATTATCTCCGTTTATTTAAGTTAATGAAGATGTTTATAGTGATAAAATTAAACATGTTAATGACAATTTCGTGCAAAATTAATATAACTTTGTAGGCTACAGTTTTCAGTATCTTCAAATTTTAGATCGGATATTATCAGTGCAGAAATACGATCAACTCTAAATGTTCTAAAAGCCTGTCGTAGTTCACACCATGCACCTAAAGTCCAAACAGTCCCCCAAAAAAATAATCCAAGCGGTAAAACCATTCGTGTCGACTTTTCTTCAGTTAGACTAAAATAGTGAAACTCAATTTTTAGTTTATTGTCAGCAGCTAGTCGACAATTCGCTAATGTTTGAGCAACCTCCGGACTAATTTGTCGAAATGGCGAAATCAGGTTTTCCTTTTCAAAGCGTGGTTGCAGGCGTTCAGGTACAACCGATTTAATTTTTTGAATAGCCAGTTTCGCGGCATTTGCCAGTTCTTCATCAGACCAGCTTTCTACTAATCTTGCACCGAGTGTAATTGCAGTTAATTCATCATCTGTAAACATCAGGGGTGGTAAATCAAAACCTTTTTGTAGTATATATCCGACACCTGCTTCACCCAGAATTGGCACACCACTCAACATTAAATCTTTAATATCGCGGTAAATGGTGCGTTCCGTCACTTCGAGTTCTTCTGCTAAAAAACGAGCAGTGGTTACCATTCGATGTGAGCGAAGTATTTGAATAATCTGAAATAGGCGGTCGGCTCTACGCATTGTTAACTAATGATGTTGTTTAAAATTATTTTTGATGTTCTGCAATTCAATTTTAATAGCACTACATTGTTGTTGATATATTTCATCAGCAAGATCAGCTGGTTGTGAAAAGTTTATCATATATTGACAACTGCTATCGTTAATTTGTGTTACTTTCGACGGTAGAAATTCTGGTCCATTGGGTTCTGTTGTTGCAAAATAATGAATCTCACCACTTTTTTCATTGGCATTAATACGCAAATAAAGTTCACCCATGGGTGTTGTTACTTTATAGTGGTCATTTTCTTTTTTTAATTCTTTACAAAATTCTGTCGCCCATTCTGGAAAGTTATTGATATCCGCAAGATAATGTAAAACTGCACTTTTGGGTGCAGGTATATCAATGGATAAAGTCTCAGTTTTCATGCTAGTACTCCTGTTATTTTTATTTCAATTCTAAGTGTTGAGTGTTGAGTAGAAGTATAAGACAGGCCTACTGACAGCATTGTGTCAGTAGTGTTTAGGAAATAAAAAATATTAATAATTCAATAACAATAACTATAATTGAAATTTTTGACTCACAGATTATACTGTGAATAGGTATTTTAGAGCGTTGTACTGTAATTAGAAAAAAATAAATATAATAATATTATCTGACAAATACCATTTCAAGGGATAGAAATGCCGCAAGACTTTCGTTATCACAAAAATACTCAAATAGCAGTAAAATCTGTTTTGGGCAAAGTAGTTAAGTATATCGATGCCGGAGCATCTGAAAAATCCATTGCTTTTGCAGTGAAAAATCTTTTGGAAATGGAACGTCAAAAATTTCAGTGGTTTCATGACATTCAAATTTCTGTTTCTTCCGGACAGGACACTAAACGGTCTAAAACAAGCAAATTTTCAAAACCCGGAAATAGCAAAATAGGGGAATCGAATTTGATTAATGTTGATTTGAAATCTATTGATGATGCCTGCGTTGGCGATTGCTCTCGTTCTTATGTTATTGAAAATGCAAATGTTGTAACCAAGCCTGAAACAAACTACATGGCCGAGGGCATGAATATCACTCATTGGATTCATGATCAAATGAAAGAATTTGTTTCAGATGAAACCCGGTTCGATGAACTATTTTGCTTTACTAATGAATTATTAAAAAACAAAAACCATGAAAATTTGGTAGTTAATCACAACTTCGGTCATAGTATTTCACTTAATGGTCAACCAAGGGAATACATTGAGAAAGACAATTCTAATAATTTAAACGAGTTTGATTTTTTTAGTTATAACATCCATATTTGTAAGCAAAACAGTATGTGGGGTTTTCGTTATGAGAATACTTATTTTATTAATGAATACGGTAATCTGGAGGAATTGTAAGAGTCGGACTACCTACGTCTAAAATAGGGTGCGCCCAGAGAGATTCGAACTCCCGACCAACTGGTTCGAAGCCAGTTACTCTATCCAGCTGAGCTATGGGCGCAATAAACTGTGTAACATAAGCTGCTAGTTTAACATGAGAATGCTTAGGCAGATACAGTCATTTAATATTATTAAAATCAAATAGTTAATTCTAATCCCCTGGTAGCTTTATTCAGGGTGGGTTCATGAGCATGTGTTATATTTTATTTAATTCTTATTAAATAATTTAGAGGCTTACATCATGAATGATAGTATTAAACACAATGTTACCAGTGTAGTGAAAGTAGTGGGAATTATTACCGTATTTACACTATTGACTGGCTGTCATGGATTACCAGTGCATCATGGACATTCAAATAGTTATGGATATTATGGTCAATATGATAGTGGCTCACATCATACTCGAAGCCGCTCTCACTCACGTGATTATTAAATAAATCAGGATTCTATTTTTAATTGATTGAACTGCGTGTTTTCCTGTATTCTGTTGTTCAATGAAGAAATTAAAACACGAAGCAGAATTATTAAAAAAAGCCATTGAGTTAGGGATGATGTATGGTGAGAAAAAAGGCGTTGTAAAATTTGAGGCCTCAGATTCTGCTAATGCTAAAATTGAGTTTATCTACAAATTGCTGGTTCATGAAAAACTGATTCAACCATTGGCTAAGGATCAAATTTCAATTTCAAATTACAAGCATAAACTCGCAATCTGGTTCTCCAAACAGCTGCCTGCTGATCATCCCTTACTGAAATAACCAACTAAAATGTTAAGTTATATTTAACGATCTTGGTGTTTTATGATCCTAATTTAACGATTAAAGCGATACAAACAGTATTATCTACTTCAATTTATTTAACAATAACCCTACTTGTTACACACTAGAACAAAGATTCAGTTCATAGTGAGCTCATAAAAGCGTAAAATAGCAGCATATACTAAACTTACAATTCACACATACATTAATGTGCTAAAAGGGACTAGAGTGACATTAAATCAGCAAAATCACCCCAATATCGTAACCAGCTTTAGTCGGCCATTTACTGATGTGCGAGCATGGGTGGTCCCTGTTCTCGCCTCGGCATTTTTGGTTTATATCAGCACGGTCAATTTTTTATTGTTTCATACGCTAGTAGAGTTATTTGCTATTGTTGTTGCAATTATTTTATCGGTTGTGGCATGGCATACTTACAGTTTTTCTAAAAATCACTTTTTAATGTTTCTTGGCACTGGATATTTCTGGGTTGCGATTCTGGATTTAATGCACACACTTTCATTCCCTGAATTAAATTTAGTTGAAGCAGTAACTGTTAATACTACCACACAGTTTTGGATATCAGCACGATATTCTGAAGCGATTTTATTATTGGTTAGTCCATTTTATTTAACCCGATCAGTTAAGAGTTTGTATGTCACTGGTTTTTTCGGGGCGGGTAGTTTGCTTAGTTATCTTTTGGTTAGCTATGATTTATTTCCTCAGACATTTATAGAAGGGCAGGGTTTAACACCATTTAAAATAGTCAGTGAATACATAATCATTGCATTATTGGTTCTCGCAATTCTAAATTTAGTTCGCAAACGTCGCGAGTTAAATAAACGTATTTGCAAGCTAATTGTATTATCAATTGTGTTTACTATAATTTCAGAAATGTTTTTTACTTTGTATGAAAATATGTCGTCCAATGAAATTGTTGCTGGACATGTTAGCAAGTTATTTTCTTTTTGGTTTATATTTATCGCGATAGTCCGCTCTACATTAACTGAACCCTATCAGGTCATGGCTCGTGGCTCGAGCACTTATGATGCAATTCCAACACCAACTATTGTTGTAGATAAACATTGTATAATTCACCAGGTTAATAAATCTGCGTGTCTGGAAGTGAATGAAAAACGTAGTAAATTATTGGGGCAACACTGTCATGATATTTTCCACCCAAATTATCTTAGTACTGATGAATGCCCTGTGTGTCAATATATTAAAAGCGAACAAACTTTAGATAGTTATGTAATGGAGTTTAAAAAAGATAAAGTCTGGCGAGAATTTACGTTAACACCATTTCAAAAAATAGGTGATATCGAAGGTATTGTTCATGTTTCACCTGATGTTACCCGACGAAAGCAAGATCAGGATAAGCTTATTTATCAGGCTAAATTTGATCAACTCACTGGTTTTCCAAATCGTGTGCTCGCAACTGATAGACTCGAAATGGCAATTAAGCATGCAGAACGTGATAACGTTAGTACTGCAATTATGTTTATTGATATTGATAATTTTAAAAATATTAATGATTCATTGGGCCATATATTTGGTGATAAAGTTATAATCGAAATATCAAAACGCATTGCCGAGAATATTCGAGATAGTGATACGCTTGCACGTTGGGGCGGTGATGAATTTTTAATTATTTTACCTGAATTGAATTCTATTTCAGAATCTGAAAAAGTAGCTGAAAAAATTCTAGGTAAGTTATCAAAGCCGATTATTATGGAACGTAAAGAATTTGTAATTACTGTGAGTATCGGTATCGCAGGATTTCCGAA
Source organism: uncultured Thioalkalispiraceae bacterium (assembly GCA_964403805.1). Taxonomy (GTDB): domain Bacteria; phylum Pseudomonadota; class Gammaproteobacteria; order UBA6429; family Thiohalophilaceae; genus CAYQUC01. The sequence continues at coordinate 7,892 of CAYOHQ010000114.1, forward strand.
TGATGGTGATAATGTTAACTCTTTATTAAGTCATGCCGATGCGGCTATGTATGATGCAAAAAACTCAGGGAAAAATACTTATAAACTATTTAATAAAGTATTAAACGACAGTGCAGAGCGTCATATGATTTTAGAGAATCATTTACGCCATGCTATTGATAGAGAAGAATTTAGTTTACATTACCAACCAATGTATGACTTGTCATCCAATAAAATAGTCGGTTGTGAAGCATTGTTACGATGGAATAATGATTTACTCGGGCATATCGAACCGGATAAATTTATTCATCTTGCAGAGAAAAATGGTCAGATCATATCAATTGGTGAATGGGTATTTGAAACCGCCTGTAAAGAAATTTCAAAATGGAACAAACTGGGTTTTACTGATTTGTATGTGGCAATCAATATTTGTTCAACACAAACAGAAGAATCAGGATTTGTTAATCGCTTAAAAACAATTGTAAGTGAGAATGAAATTAGTGCGAGTAATGTGATATTAGAAATTACTGAAAATGTTTTATTATCGGATGAGTTTAGAACAATTGATTTGTTAACAGAGTTGAGTGATTTTGGGTTCAAGCTGTCGCTCGATGATTTCGGCACAGGTTATTCTTCATTAAGTTATTTAAAGAAATTCCCTTTTGATGAGATTAAGATTGATCGGTCTTTTGTTCGCGATATCGCAACGGATCCAAGTGATGCGGCTTTATGTCAGGCTATTATCTCAATGGCCGATAGCCTCAATTTAAGAGTTGTTGGTGAAGGAGTGGAAGATATTGACCAATTAAACTTCCTGACTGACAACAAGGTAGACAAAGTTCAGGGTTTCTATTTCAGTAAGGCTTTGGATTCAACTGAATTTATTGAGTACATTAAAAAATCAGCTTAGATACTACGGGAATTAGATTGAGTCTTACTTGAAGGAAACGGATAAGTTAGAGGGGGGGGCAGTTCATCCGTGAACTAGAAATCCTTCCATGAGATACAGGTGCAAGACTACAGGGAAATGTGTAAGTGAACCTTAACGTTTCCTTAAAGCGTTTCAAATGAGAATTGGTTTAAATTCATACAGATAGGTACTAATGGATATATATAACCATATTTGTATACAAAATATACTGAAATAAAATTCAATTTATTTTCCATAATGTAGACTAGTTCGCATTTTAAAGTACTCTACTAATCAAATAGCATAAAATATAAACAGTTTTAAACACGATATTTTGCATTCCGGTGTTTATGTAAACTTAATTTAAACTGTATTTCATTCAGTTTTAATCTAATTTTGATCGAAAATAAACATATTTTGACACAAATATTTAGATAATATAATATTTTTCAATAACTTAAAATTAATAAATTTGCATTTATATTAAT
>CAYOHQ010000115.1:0-9263 GCA_964403805.1 uncultured Thioalkalispiraceae bacterium
CCCCATCCACCGTTGAATAATTGGTAAGATGACTGGAGAATTATCGCGTACCATTGTATTCGCTACATCCCGTATATGGGATAACATTTCTGCATCACGTTGTATATCGGCGATTTTTAATTGCCACATACCGGTTTGTCTTGTGCCTAATACTTCTCCGGGACCGCGTAGCTCTAAATCTTTTTGTGCCAAATAAAATCCGTCATTTGATTCTCGCATTGCGGTTAATCGTTCATTTCCTATTTTGGACAAGGGCCCATGATACATTAAAACACAGGCACTAGCCTGATCACCACGTCCCACTCGACCACGCAATTGGTGTAATTGTGCAAGACCAAAACGTTCTGCATTTTCAATAATCATCAAGCTCGCATTAGCGACATCAACACCGACCTCGATGACTGTGGTGGCTACCAGTAAATCAATTTCACCTTGTTTAAACTTGGACATAACCTGTTCTTTTTGAGCTGACTTTAATCGACCATGAACCAGTCCGATTGAAATATCCGGCAGTGCTTCGGCTAATAAAGTGGCAGTATCTTCTGCTGCTTCGCATTGTAAAAATTCCGATTCTTCTACCAAAGAACAAACCCAATAAACCTGTCGTTTATTGATGCAGGCTTGATGCACCCGCGATACTACATCCGAACGTCGTTTATCACTGAGAACGACTGTATCGACGGGTTTCCGTCCGGGTGGTAATTCATCGATGATTGAACAATCCAAATCGGCATAACTTGTCATTGCCAATGTTCGTGGAATGGGTGTTGCCGTCATAATTAGCTGATGTGGATAATAATTATTAAATTTGCCTTTTTCTCGCAAAGCCAGACGTTGATGTACTCCGAATCGATGTTGTTCATCAATTATTACCAATGCCAGATTTTTAAATTGCACATCACCCTGAAACAAGGCATGAGTACCTATCACTATATCAAATTGACCGTTTTTAATATTCTCAAGGGCTTGCCGTTTTTCTGCCACTTTCATTTTACCAGATAACCAGCCAACCGATATTCCTAAGGGGGTGAACCACGATAGAAAATTTTGGTAATGTTGCTCAGCCAGAATTTCAGTCGGTGCCATCATGGTTACCTGAAAATTATTTTCAATTGCATGCAATGCTGCAACCGCAGCTACAACAGTTTTTCCGGAGCCAACATCACCTTGCACTAATCGTTGCATTGGAAAATTATTACCAATATCCGTTTCAATTTCAGTAATTACTTTTAATTGGGCCTGTGTAAATTTAAAAGGCAGTGATGATTTAAATTTTGATACTAAATTATTATTTGATAAAATAGAATATGCTTTCAATTTTTGAGTTTCTTCTCGAAATTGAGCCAAACTCAAATAATGCGCTAATAATTCTTCGTACGATAATCTTTTTTGTGTTTGATGTATGCCATCTTTTAAAATATCAACTGGTGCATCCGGTGGTGGCCGATGAACATACAGTAATGATTCATCTAAATTTGGCAGGTTTAGTGGTGCCAGAGATTCTTCTGATAAAAATTCATCTAACTTAATTTTTCCATGTCGTAACATATCCATCACTTGATCGTTTATGTTTCGAATTCGTAACTGATGTAAACCATCGGTTGTTGGATAAACTGCCGTTAAAAATTCATTGACAGTGGTGATATCATTATTATCACGATTTTCATTTAACTCATCGTTAGTAGAAACACGCTGATATTCGGGATGGATCATTTCATATCCATTAGCCCCCCGTCGAACTGTGCCATAACATTTCACAGTAGTGCCGCGTTCCAGATTATTTTTCTGAGCTGCACTGAAATTAAAAAATCGTAACGTTAAGGAGCCGGTACCATCATGGATTCGCGATAATAACATACGCCGACGGCCAAATTTAATTTCTGTTAACTGCACTTCGCCAATAACCACACATTCATCATCTTTGCGTAAGCTACCAATTGGAATCACGCGTGTTCTATCTTCGTAACGAAGTGGTAAATGGAATAATATATCTTGAATCGTATGAATTGAAAGCTTGGCCAGCTTTTCCTGCACCTTGGGACCAATGCCTTTGAGGTTTAATAAGGATTCTGAATTATCAACTGAAATTTGCATAATTTATTTTTTACCACCATGGCAGTTAATAAAATTATAATTCCAATATTGCATCCATTTCAACAGCCGCGTTCTTAGGTAACGATGCCACCCCGACTGCGGCACGTGCCGGATAAGGTTGTTGAATATACTCCGCCATTATTTCATTAACGAACGGAAAATTTTCCATGTCCGTTAAAAATATATTAAGTTTAACAATTGAATTTAAATCACCCCCAGCTGCATTCGCAACTGCGTTTAAATTTTTAAATACCTGGTGTATCTGTGACTTAATATCGCCTGTCACCATTTCCATTGATTCTGGAATAAGTGGGATTTGTCCTGACATATAGACTGTCGTACCTGTCTTTACTGCTTGTGAATAGGTTCCGATGGCCTTTGGTGCTTTATCGGTATGAATTATTTCTTTGGCCATGATGTTTCTCCTGATGAAAATTATATTTATTATTAAAAATACTTAAATCCTTTTGTATTCCTGTGATAGAAATTAAAAACGATTTGAAACACTGCCTATCTACGAACCCGAGTTATCCGATATACTAATTTTAATCGTCGAACATGTCGAATGACATTTGCTAAATGTTTTCTATCTTTTACTGAAATTAAAAAGGATAAGGCTGAATGTATACCATCACGTTCATCCATATCCACGTTTTCGATACTGGCTTGTTTTTCAGCAACTGCAGCAGCAACAGTAGCAAGAATACCACGTTGGTTTGTTACCATCATTTTAATTTCAACAGGAAAGCTGCCCTCGACTTTGGATTCCCATTGAATATCAATCCATTTTTCCGGTTTATCAACAAATTCCTGCGCATTATTGCAGTCTTGAACATGAACAACAATGCCACGACCAGCAGACACAAATGCTACAATCGAATCCCCCGGAATGGGCCTGCAACATTTACCAAATTGTACAACCGTACTTTCAGTGCCTTTAATATACAATGGATGCTTTAATTCACCACTTGAATTTGGATCTGACTCTGGCTTTATTTTCTGTACTGTGTCTTCACCGACTATTATTCGAGCGGCTACAAAAGCGAGTTGTTTGCCTAAACCAATTTCTTCAAAAATTTGATCCATACTAGTATAATTTAATTGAGTAAGAATTTTATCTGTTGTCTCCTTAGATAAATTTTTAATGCTTTCACCGTAAGCCGTTAAACATTTATCCAGTAATCGTTTACCGAGACTAATTGCTTCTTCTTCTCGAAGATTTTTTAAATAATGTCTGATATTACTTCGTGCTTTTACAGTATTAACAAAATCCAACCACACGGGATTTGGTTTCGCACCAGTAGCTGTAATAATTTCAACTTTTTGACCGTTAAACAATTTAGTCCGAAGTGGCATTAATACCCGATCAATTTTAACAGCAACACATTGATTACCAACATCGGTATGAACCGCATAGGCAAAATCAACGGCTGTTGCACCACGCGGCAATTCTAAAATGTCGCCGTTGGGTGTAAAAACATAAACTTCATCAGGGAATAAATCAATTTTTACATTTTCCAGAAACTCCATAGAGTTTCCGGCAAATTGTTGCATTTCCAATAAGTTTTTCAACCATTGTCGCGCGCGTACTTGTGCACTGTTTCCGGATTCTTTACCACTCTTATATAACCAATGCGCGGCAATTCCAGCACTCGCGACTTTATCCATATCTTCTGTTCTAATTTGAACTTCCAGGCTTAATCCATTGTGAGAAAATAACACAGTATGAAGCGACTGGTAGCCGTTAGATTTTGGTATGGCAATGTAATCTTTAAATCGGCCAGGAACCGGTTTATATAAATTATGAATAACTCCTAACACCCGATAACACATGTCGACTGAATCTACAGTAATTCGAAATGCAAACACATCCATTACGTCATTAAATGATAAAGCTTTGCTATACATCTTTTGATAGATACTATACAAATGTTTTTCACGACCAACAACTTCTGCAGTGATACCTTCTTGCTTTAATCTTTCCTGAATACTGATTTCAACTTTGGTAACCACTTCTTTTCGATGGCCACCGGCTTTGCGCACTGATTCTTTTAATATTCGACAGCGCATCGGATACAAAGCTCTAAAGCCCAGCTCTTCCAATTCTAAACGAATATTATTCATACCCAGCCGCATCGCAATGGGGGCATAAATTTCAAGAGTTTCACGTGCAATTTTTCGTCTTTTGTCCGGGTTTAGTGCTCCTAAGGTCCGCATGTTATGCATTCGATCGGCGAGCTTAACCAGAATAACCCGAATGTCTTGCACCATGGCTAACATCATCTTTCGAAAGTTTTCAGCCTGCGCTTCTGCCTTACTTTCAAATTGAATATTGGTGAGTTTACTTACACCATCAACCAGATCGGCAACATCGTCACCAAACAAATGTGCGATTTCATCTTTTGCATGTTTGGTATCTTCAATAACATCGTGCAGGATTGCCGCAATAATACTTTTGTGATCCATGTGCATTTCAGCCAGGATTCGTGCTGCAGCTAATGGATGAAAGATATAGGGTTCGCCGGACACACGGTGTTGTCCGTCGTGCGCTTCTGCGCCAAAAAGATAGGCTTGATAAACTTCAGTGACCTGATCATGCTCGAGATATTTCTCGAGCATTGAACATAGATCACTAATTAGGAAAACATCGTTGCTATCCCTGTATACGGGTGCAGACATGTTTGGGATAGTTATGGTGCTTCTGAATCGCCTGCGTCACTATCCACATCTGAATTAGTGGCAACATTTGGACTATCGGATTCAGCCGCAGGTTTTGTTGTGGAGCTATCACTTTTCATAAAAGCTGAATTTAAAAGATTTGCTGAAAATTCAGAATTATCAGAAACACTTGGCCCTGGTGATGATGGCGTTGCTTCATCGGCAACATTTGCTTGAGGCTCAGTACTTGCTTCTTCGACTGGTGCGACACCGCCGAGTATATCATTACTTGCAGCTAATAACGCCTCAACCTGACTGGCCAACAATTCGTCACTGCTTAATTGTTTATTATCAGAATCAACATCTACGTCCATTGACTCCTGACCATCCATTAAGAATTCTTCTTCAGTTTCCTCAACTTCGACTTCGGTTAAAATAGCAGCTGTAACATGGCCTTCGGCAATTTCGCGTAATGCCATTACGGTTACTTTATCATTTTCCCATTCTAGTGCCGGTGGTTTGCCATTTGCTAATTGACGTGCACGTTTTGATGCAACCAATACTAATTCAAATCGGTTATCTACATTTTCTAAACAATCTTCTACAGTAACTCGTGCCATTTTAACTCCTAGCGATACCTTAATATAAAGATGACTTCACGCAATGCAGCAAAGTCAGATGCTTGCTATTTTAAGCATTTAATTACTATTTTTCCACCAGATCCGCTAATTTATTGAATAAATTCTGCTTTTGTTGCGACAAGCTGAATTGTTGCGATTTAATCACCGTTTCCAGTTCAGCCAGAGCCTGCTCAAAATCATCATTAATTAGTAAATAATCAAATTCATCATAATGCCGCATCTCACTAACAGCATCGGCCATTCGACGCTCGATCACGTCATCACTATCCGTGGCTCGCCCGGTTAACCGTTCTTTTAGCGCTTGTTTGGACGGTGGCATAATGAAAATCCCGACACAATCAGGAATGACTTTTTTTACCTGTCGGGCACCTTGCCAGTCAATTTCCAAAATGACATCATTACCACTAGCAAGCTGTTTCTCTAGTGACTGTCGCGAAGTCCCGTAAAAATTATCAAAAACCTCGGCATATTCCAGAAAATCCTGATTTACAATCATTTCCTTAAATTTCTCAATGGCCGTAAAATTATAGTGAACACCGTCTTGTTCACCCGTACGAGCCACTCGGGTAGTATGAGATATACTCACTTGAATCGAGTCGCTGTTCTCCAATAAGGCCGAAATTAAACTGGTTTTACCGGCACCGGATGGCGCTGCAATGACAAATAATGAACCGATTATTGCTGGATGTGAGTTAGTGCTTACCATCTAATTACCCTATAAAATTCAATTAGTTATGTATAAGAATGCATATTTTGGCATTTTTGTGATTGCTAGCAAGTGAACATTATTCGATATTTTGTACTTGCTCTCTAATTTGTTCAATCAGCACTTTCAGTTCAACCGAATAATTCGTTGTTTCTGTATCAGCGGACTTAGAACCCAGAGTATTCGCTTCCCGATTGAGTTCTTGCATTAAGAAATCCAGCCTTCGGCCTATGGCTTTTTCTTCTGTTAATACACGCTGAACTTCAGTTATATGGGTTGATAAGCGATCCATTTCCTCATCGACATCCATTTTTTGAACCATGTAGGCGACTTCCTGGGCAAAGCGATTTTCATCCATCTCTAACTGGCTATCTTTTAACTTCACTAATAACTTGTCACGAACTAGTTTATTAACTTCGGGCAAGCGTTGTCGTACATTATCAACGATATCGGCCATTTTTTGACACCGAGAACGGATAATTTCCTCTAATTTAGAACCTTCACGTCGACGACTTTCAACTAACTCGCTGATAGCATTATCTAATAATTCTAAAAATACTTTCTGTAATTCCTTAGAATCAGTTTCTGGTGCACAGATGACACCCGGCCAACGCAAAATTTCGATCGAATTGAGCATAGCGGCATTACCAACCATTGCATCAATTTCCTGACAAGTACTGACCACTTTTTAGCCAATTCCTTATCAATTATAATGTTATTATTATCACTCTGGGCAGACTGTAATCGAAGCGATATATCCAATTTACCTCGATTGAGTCGTTTCGAGATTTTTTCACGAATCCTCGGTTCGATACTGCGCAATTCTTCCGGTAAACGCAGGTTCATTTCCAGAAATCGATGATTAACTGATCGCAATTCCAGCGTCATTGCCCCCCAATTCGCGGTCGTTTCCTGACGCGCAAACGCCGTCATGCTTGATACCATATTCAATTACCTGCAGATGTTGTTTAATCTATACTATATATAATGTTAGAAATATAACACTATTAATAATAGTGTGTTAATTTTATTACCCGAATAATTGTATTTATGATTTTTGATTAATCCCGGTTCACCACGTGTACAACAAAAACAGCTGTGATAAGCTTATTAGTCAAAGTAAATATTAATTTTGAAAATTATTATGAGTGTTAAGAGATTGTAATTTGAATAAACCACTACCAGACGGTACCAAAATTGATAATTACGAAATCCTCTCTGTACTAGGTGGTGGCGGTTTTAGCGTTGTCTATTTAGCCAACGAAATTGGTTATAAAGGCTATAGCAAGAATGTCGTCATTAAAGAGTACATGCCCAATAAACTGGCAACTCGTGCGCCTAATTATTTGGTTACAGCAAACTCAGATAAAAACAGTGAACGGTTTGCACATGGGCGACGATTGTTTTTTCAAGAAGCTAGTACGCTAGCAAATTTAAAGCACCCTAATATTGTTAATGTTACCAATTTTTTTCGCGGTAACGGCACAGTTTACATGGTGATGGATTACGAAGAAGGTTCTAACTTGCATGCCTATATTAAGAAGCATCGCAAAAACCTCAGTGAAGAACTAATCCGAACAGTATTCATGCCATTAATGTCCGGGCTTCAAAAAATTCACTCTCAAGGTTTATTGCATCTCGACATTAAACCCGGCAACATTCACATCAGACAAGGTGGAAGTCCATTACTACTCGACTTCGGTGCAGTGCATGAAATGATGAATTCAAGACAAGATCAAACCACGCAGGTTATTACGCCAGGTTATTCACCAATTGAACAACTGGATCCTGGTGGATACGTTGGCCCCTGGACAGATATATACGCACTCGGTGCAACCATCCGTACCTGTATTGAAGGTAAGCAACCCATCTCTTCTATAAATCGACGGGAACGGGATACCTTAAAACCAGCAACACAGGCATTTAAAAAACTCTATACCCAGAATTTATTAGAAACTGTTGATTGGGCTATGGAGGTTGATCCATTATTACGACCACAAAATCTGGAACAAATTTTTACAAAACTAAACAATGTTGATTGGGAGAAGGAAGAAAAATTACGAGCTAAAAGCCGTTTTTTTTTCTTGTAGGAAATTTAAAATATGCAGCATACAATAACCGAAGTAAATGAACAGGGTGATCGAAAATACAATCAAGACCGGGTTAAAGTCTTGCAAACTGATGACTGTATTTTATTAGTTCTGGCTGATGGTATCGGCGGTAAAAAAGGTGGAGACCTTGCAGCGCAAACTGTTATTGATACAGTTACTAATATTTTTGAATCGTCTACTACACCAATTGACGATCCCAAACGCTATCTTACGAATTTATTACGCGTTTCGCATAATGCCGTTACGACTATGGGCAAAAACCATCAGCCAACAATTGAGCCAGGTACCACGGCTGTTTTATGCTTAATCCAAAACGATAATGCCTATTGGGCTCATGTCGGTGATAGCCGTTTTTATCTATTCCGTGAAGGACTATCGCTTTATCGCACTAAAGATCATTCCTATGTAGAAGAATTATATCAACGCGGTAAAATCAGCATTGATAAAAGACAAGGCCACCCAATGCGTGGTTACATAACACAATGTATCGGCCACATGCAGGTAATGCCGACTATCGATGTGAGTGCCGAAGTGCCATTGGCTAAAGGTGATATTTTATTACTCTGTACCGACGGCTTGTGGGAACCACTCGATGATGCAGTGCTAGGCGAAGTACTCAATGGTATGGAACTGGATCGCGGCTTAATGAAATTAACTGATCAGGCTCTACAAGCCAGCGCACCACACGCAGATAACACCAGTGCAATTGCCATTCGGATTAATGCCTTAACTGAAGGTTTGCATGAAGAAGAAGAAAAAATAGAGAAGCAACAAGTAGCAAAAGAAAAAGTGTATAAACTTGATCTTGCAATACGAAATATTGAAGATGTACTTGATGAATATAAGCATGAAATAGATTGAGGTCTGTTTCTTAATTTTAATAAAATTACATAATTGTATTATTGTGACAATATAAATTAGTTGGTTAAATCCTCGTCAAGAAATTCGTATAGGACTATTCCACATAACCGGCCACGAAACCGATACAGCCAACTAATGACTCGCTATTCGCCATCCATGGCCGCTCGACTGCTTCATCCATGAAGCAGACGG
>CAYOHQ010000116.1:0-9209 GCA_964403805.1 uncultured Thioalkalispiraceae bacterium
TGCCATTAATACCTTCAGCATAAATTTTTGAAATCATTAATGCTGAACCTGCGTGTTTCTTTTGCGCCGCACGATAGAACCATGAGAATGCCTTACGTGAATTTTTTTCAGTACCCAAACCTTTGTAATACATTAGTCCGAGATTGTATTGTGAAACGATATGATTTTTCTTGGCTAGCTTCCACCAGGTTTTCATAGCCAATTTGTAATTTTTTTTGTTGTATGCAGCAAAACCTTTTTTGAATTCTATCTGATATTTAAGCTGATATTTGGCTGATTGATTTGGTTTTACGTTTTTAATTGTTTGAGCATAGCTGCTTGTTGATAATATTAGGAATAATAAGCCGATTAGATAGGGTGATTTCATTATTGAACTCCATGTATTTATATGTCCGAATTTTTATAGTTATTTTTTTTGTAGTGCATCGTTATTGCAATAAGCACCTTATTTGAGTGTAAAATAGAAGTTTCTAATTTACAAATCCATAATTACCATAATGAGACTTGGGTTATGTCAAAAATATATTGAAATTTTTGTGCATAAAAGCGTTGATTTGTGAATTTGGAATTTATATTTTTAATTTTAATTCTGGCTGGATTTATTATTTGAAATTTCTTGCCCTATTTAGTAGATAAGCAATAGATTAAAATCAATATATGGTGTGTTAACCTATACTATACAGTCAATTATATTCAGAATGATTCTTAAAAAGCCAGGGTGTAATTTATTTAGATGAAAAAATCAGGCAAAATTCTTAACATAATCAAAAAAAATTATTTTCATTTTTTTTGATTAAGATCAACTTTTTGTTGTGCAACACCCGAAGAAATAGCGGCTTTTGCGACAGCAGTCGGAACCACATCGAGTAAGCGTTTATCAAATGGCTTCGGTAAAATGTAATTTGTACCAAATTTTAATTCATTGAGCTGGTAAATATCGAGTACTTCTTGTGGCACAGGCTCGTGAGCTAAATCAGCAAGTGCATGAACAGCGGCAATCAGCATTTCCGTATTAATGTCGGTAGCGCGAACATCTAATGCACCTCGAAAAATAAATGGAAAACCGAGAACGTTATTGACCTGATTCTGAAAATCACTACGCCCCGTTGCCATAATCAAATCAGGACGAGCAGCTATGGCAAGTTCAGGATGGATTTCAGGATCAGGGTTGGATAATGCAAAAATGACAGGTTTAACGGCCATTAATTTTAATTGTTGCGGCTCAACTAAATTTGCTCCGGATACGCCAACTAAAACATCGGCACCGGTTAAAGCGTCATCCAGTGTACGCGCTGAGTTTTGATTGGCAAATTTTTGTTTGTATTGGTTTAAGTCTTGTCGTTCAGAATGAATAACACCCTTTCTATCGAGCATGGTGATATTCTCAACAGCGACACCTAGTTCACAAAGTAAGGTCATTGATGCAATAGCAGCAGAACCAGCACCTAAGCAGACTATTTTAGCGGTTTGCAACGATTTACCCTGTATTTCAAGTGCATTCAGTAAACCAGCCGAAATGATAGTGGCTGTGCCATGTTGATCGTCATGGAACACTGGAATATTAACGCGTTTTTTTAATGCCCTTTCAATTTCAAAACATCGGGGTGCTGCAATATCTTCGAGATTAATACCACCAAATGTAATCGCAATATTGGCAACGGTGTTAACGAATTCATCAACTGAACATTTTTCAACTTCAATATCAAAAACATCTATATTAGCAAACTTTTTAAATAATACGGCTTTGCCTTCCATTACCGGTTTTCCAGCAAGTGATCCGACATTCCCCAATCCTAATACTGCTGTACCATCACTAATTACAGCAACCAGGTTACCTTTTGCTGTGTAGCGATAGGCTAACTCGGGATTTTCAGCGATAGCACGCACCGGCTCAGCAACACCGGGTGTGTATGCCAGAGTTAAATCGTCAAGGCTGCTCACGGCTTTCGTTATGTTGGTTGAAATTTTTCCAGGAACAGGATGTGAATGATAATCTAGCGCTCGTTGTTTTTTGTTCATAAGGGCTCAGGTTAGTGAATTCATTTTTATTAGCAATTACTTATTGATAACACTAGTGTAGCAAAATTACAGATTTCGTTTATTACTAATTTCGGATTGATTAAGCGAACATTTTTAAAAAGTGCCAAGACAGCAGCGGAAGAGTGAAAGTGCAGATTTATGTTCCTAAAATACGGCTTATACGATTTTTTCCTAACATAACCCAATATGAATCGCATTCCAGAGTTGCACCGGCAATATCGGTTTTGCCGGAGATCATGGTGAGAAAATCCAGCCATGCCATTCGCATGTAACCGTCTTTTAGAACGGCACAGCTAATCGTTAATGCAGCAGGGATTAAAACTTCATCTTCGGCACCCAGTATACGAAAAATATTAATTTCATCCATTGAGTCCGGATTATATTGATCACCGACTAAACTGCCAGGCGGCAGTATGGATGAATCAACGGGAATATAAATATCATGATTTTTTAATAAAAACAATAATCGTCGATAATCGCGTTCGCGATGATCTTTAGTGATATCGGCCATCACCTGCTCAATATTACGCTCGTCTTTAGTCTTGCTAAGACCAATTAGTTTGAGAACGTGTTCTATTTGATGAGCCAGCTGCATAAATCTTCTCTAAATTCTCTTGGTATTTTGAACTAAAGATTTGCGTTATAAAAGTAAGTATTTACTTCTAAATGTCTAGATATAGCAACAATAACTGTAATCCAAATACCGATAGACATCAAGGTTATTATCTACTGATTTGATAGTTAACTAAAAGATTTACTTATACTACTATTAACTTGTTTATTATGGTGTAAGAGTGGGCTTTGAGGTGATTCTGCAACTCAACTTATAAGCAATGACTTATCGATTAGCCGAGTACGGTGATATTACAAATTGCTTGATGGTTTGATTAGGAGGCAGATTTTTTACACAAAACTCAAGAGTTAGTTTACAGCGCCGAAAATTTAATAGCTTCAACCTAAATAAGTAAAGAGCCTCGATGAAAGCACTAAAAATACGTACTCCAAAAGTGGTTATTATAACCACGCTTATCGCCTTTATGCTGTTAATGACGTTGGGTTCCTCAACTGCAATTTTTTTCCTGTCAAAAGAAGCAGCATCAGTGCATCGTATTGTTGGGGAAAATGATGAACAACAATATTTGTATAATATGAATCAGGCTGCAACACAACGAATTTTGTATCTTCATAAAATGTTAAATACGGATGATGCCTTTGAGCAAGATGAAATTTATCTTCTGTATTTAAAACAAGGTGATCTATTTTTGCAATCGAGTGAACAGTTGAAATTAAAACTGTTTATGGAAAATAAACAAAAAGTATGGAAATTATTATTTTCAAAAATGATAAAACTTAAAACCATCCAACAGAAAGTTATTGATATTGTTCTGGAAGATACAAATGGAACTAAACTGTATCAAGCCAAACAAATATTCATAGATCAAGTTGTACCTGAACAGGATGTTTTTCTGGAATATTTATCGATACTGCTGGATGATATACGGTATGAGATTGACGTAGAATTTGAGTTGTCAGTTGCAGAAAGTGAGACATCAAGAATTATAATAATAGCTTTCTCTTTAGTGACTATATTGTTAGGTATATTAATTAGCTTTTGGGTGCTTCGACATTTTTTAGGATATGAACGTGTTATCAACATCGAAAAAAATAAAGCACTCAGAGCAAGCTCTAAAAAAAGTCAATTCCTGGCAAACATGAGCCATGAAATACGAACGCCACTAACAGCCATTATCGGTTTCTCTGAAGCAATAAAAAATTTACACTCCGATAAAAATGCCTATGTTGAAATGACAAATAAAATTACCAGAAATGGTAACCATTTGCTGGATTTAATTAATAACATTCTTGATTTGTCAAAAATAGAAGCAGGAGAGTTACACATTGAAAAAGTAACCATATCACTATTTTCCATTATCGATGAAGTAATCAATATTATTTCAGCATCAGCAGAGGCCAAAGGATTATTATTTAAGGCAAACCTTCAATTTCCACTGCCAACAACGATTACAATCGATCCCGTACGATTAAAACAAATATTAATTAATCTCTGTAGTAATGCCATTAAATTTACCGAACAAGGTTCGGTAATAGTGAATGTTAATTTTGACCATTTAAAACAAAAATTGATTTTTAAAATAACGGATACCGGTATTGGAATGGCGGCATCTGAAATGAATAAAATATTTTTACCCTTTAATCAAGCCGACATGAGCACAACACGAAAATTTGGTGGCACAGGATTGGGTTTAAATATCTCACACCGTTTAGCCACTAAATTGAATGGTGATCTGCGGTGCACCAGTGTCGCCGGTTCAGGTAGTACATTTACTCTTGAATTACAGCTAAATAATATATCAAATAAATTACTGGTATACCAAAAACCGGAAACAGCTAAAAGTAGTAACCTTATCGCAGAAACTAGAGAAATTACAGCACCTCCTCAACTGACCGGCTCAATTTTATTAGCCGAAGATAATGTTGATAATCGTGAATTAATAAGTTTATACATTTCTGAAACTAATGCAGAATTAACAGTAGTAGAAAATGGTTTGTACGCCGTTCAGGAATGTTTACAAAAACGAAAGCAATTTGATCTTATTTTAATGGACATGCAAATGCCGATGATGGATGGTATTGAAGCGACTGCAAAACTACGCAAAAATAATTATAACAATCCAATTGTGATGCTAACGGCAAATGCATTAAAAGTTGATGTTGAAAACAGCATAAACATTGGAGCAAATGCGCATTTAGCAAAACCGGTAAACCTTGAAAAATTTTATGCGATGTTATCGCGCTATTTAAAACCACTTGAAAATGCAAGCAAAAATACTGTTGCTAGTGATGTAGTTAATTAATTGTGAGCGCAATAGGATGCCGCACTAACATTCTAAATTGTTTTTTATTTGGGTAATAAACCACATAACCACGAGCTGTTATTTTTTTACCCACCAATGTTTTAAAATTAATTTCTTTAAAAGCAGACAAGCTGGATTTATTAATACGAATCGCAAACTGCGAACCCATATTAATCCAGATATTTTTTTTACTATCACCAATGCGGCTTACAATTCCTGAAACTTGTAAAAATTGACTGTGATAAGCCGTGCGCGGTATTAATGTCGCAACGTCTAGTGTTTGATATTGAGCACTTGACCATAGCCCGGTTTTTAAGTGCTGCGCCTGTTTGTCCAATCGGTCATAACAGCGAAATTGCCAGTCATTCGGTGGCACGTGTAATGAACGCGCCATGCCATTTTGAAGCATAATAGCGCTAATATTTTGTCCATCTTCGAGAAAAATATGTGCCAGTAATCGACCATAGTGATCTTTTTTCTGAACACCATAGCGTATTTTAATCGTTTTGGATTTATTCAGTAGCGTGCGCAGAAAATCGCTCGCTTCACGAGCATACGCTTCCGGTTTGGTATTTTTCTTTGTTGATCCAAGTTCCGGCGTATTAATCCCGATAACACGTAATTTTCGACCATCGCGCAATTTAACGGTGTCACCATCGTAAACCCGGCTAACAGTGACCGTTTCATCTGCTTTTTGATTTGCCAATGAGCAAGCCGTTGTAGTGGCTGATACGGTTAGTATCGGTGTTAAAGATAATAAGCCGGAAATAAAAAAAGCACTCAATGTGAGTGCTTTTTTATTCAGAATAACGTGATGTCGATACAGCAGCTTATTTTCCAGCTTGACCGTATTTCTGACGGAATTTATCAACTCGTCCAGCAGTATCCAATAATTTTTGTTTACCGGTGTAAAATGGATGACACTTGGAACACACGTCCAGTGTTAAATCTTTACCAACGGTTGATTTTGTTTTGAATTCATTACCGCAACTGCAAGTAACATTAATTTCTGCGTAATCTGGGTGAATATTAGTTTTCATGATAAATCCTCATTATATGTGTTGACCAGGGCCACCTACGACGTGATAAACACTCCAGGCACCGTGGTTTGCAAGGTCGGTCATTTTACGAGATAGCAACAGTAACAGCAAGGCTTAAATAAAGTGTTTTAAGTTATTGATTTATTTAATAATTTGTATTCAAGTGAATTTATGTTTTTTTCGGCCCACAATTTTTTATAGTCTGTTCTACTCATTTTCGCGCACTATTCATGTTTAGATGCGGGTTTTTGGAGTCAGGTTGAATTTATTGTTAACTCAGTTTTTAATATATAAATAATTCTTGTAAAACATTGCATAACTCAATTTGAGTTTCTTTATTTATTGAACCTAATTTTTTTACTAACCTGGTTTTATCAACTGCTCTGATTTGATCCAGGAGTATTAATCCATTTTTTCCTTTGAACTTGCATGAGATCCTGCATGGAAAATTAAAACCTTTGGTGGTCATAGGTGCAACAAGAACAGTTGATAATGCTACCATTTCATTCGGTGATATGACGACACAGGGTCTTGTTTTGTTTATTTCTTTGCCTTTAGTTGGGTTTAAGCTAACAAGCCAAACCTGGAAACGAGTAACTGTTGTCACTGCCATTCCAGATCATCATCTGATGTTAATTTAGCATCTAACCACTCATTGTCAGTTTTCTCTGAAGCTTCGCTTTTAAGTATTGTTTCAATATCTTTTTTCCAACTTTCTCGTGGCTTTTTGCTGGGTGTAACTAAAATACCTTGATTTACTACTTGTATATCGAGATCTTTTCCTTCTAGTTGGGCTTGCTCAATAAGTGGTTTAGGTATTCTGATGCCTTGCGAATTACCGATTTTAACTAAATGTGCCATATCGCAACCTCATTAATATATAGACCTTAATGTAATTATAATGTAATTACATTATAATTACAATAGCATCCTATATTAAAGTGTCTAATCTTCTTCCATAAGATTAGTTATACGCAGCTCAGCTTACTTGGCTATAGCTATCGTAGCAGGAAGAGCATGAAATGAAATATCACCATAATAAGCAGTCGCTTTTTCGCCAGTATTGTCGGTGTCGGTCATGATGGCAATTCCGGTAATATGAGACGGTTCTTCACCAAAGGCGGTGATATAGTCCTGATAAATATTTCGTTGTTCTAACAGCCATTTATTTAATTTGCTCGTGCCGCTTTCAACCACAATCATTTTAACCCGATCAGAATAGGCGTTCGATTGAATGGTATTAATTGCTGCGTGGTTATCCCAAACGTAATTCAGGGTCGCCAGTGGTGGTAATTCTCCATTTAATAAGGCATACATTTTTGCCTTAAAACGATCGTTACCTGATAATTTATTAATATCATAATCAAAAGTCACATAAATACGTGCCGGGTAATCGTCACCTTGTTTAGTATTGATGTCGGCCTTTTGCAAAATATTTTCGATGTTCCAGTGCCATTTTAATATCGGAAATTTTTCAGGATCAATATTCACTTTTTTAATAATTCCGGATGCTCCGCCATCACTAACGGCTTTAACAACTTTTTTATCACCCAGTTTTACCAAAGTATAAGTGCTCTGTTGTTCTATGCTTGGAAATGATAATTCCTGCCAACCGTGCGGTATCGCTGTTTTGGATTCATCTTGTGAAAATTCAGCAACAGTGATTATTGTTGAATTGCTGTGTGATGCTTCAATAACGGAACTTGTGTTTACCAGACACGCGCCCAATGATAAAACCAGTGATAATAGTAATAGTGATAATGTCAGTAATTTTGGTGTCATAGTAATTCCAATTCTTGACACCCAGAATATAGAAGTAAATGCTGTAAAGACAGAGACAAACAGTAAATGTGATAAAAATGTGATATGTCAGTAACTGAATAGTTACTGTTTTACTAATTTCATAACTTCCGACAGTAATAAGCTGTTATTACAGGCTATATAATTATAACAGGCAGTGAATTCGACAGGGGCATCACCCAGATCTCGACCAGAGAGATCAGTCAGATAACCGCCTGCTGTTTTTAAAATCGGGTAGGCCAGTAAATTAAAAAAATCTGAAATATCACGCGCTTCAACCATCACATCGGCAGCATTACGTGCGATCTCGCACATTTCAATTGCCGCATTATCAAAAGCGCGGATATCCCGAACAGCAAAATACAATTCTATAGTTGCATCGAGTTGTTGTTGTGCTGCACCATAACCACTTCTCAGATAGGCCGTTGCACTATTAAGCGTTTGATTACCATGACAGTGTATTGTTATTGCTTTATTTGAAATACTGCTAACAAAATAACTTGCCTGCAAATCAGAATAATAAACATCATTACTACGCAAGCCATAAACAAAAGCAAATGTTAAATCATTTAAACAGTGTATTTTTGGGATGGGGGCTATAGCAATCACAACACACGGGTCACCAACACCACGCTCCCAATTTAAGGAACCATCAATGGGGTCAATGTAAATTGAAAATTCTGCATCGTCACGGATAACACTATCTACCGATTCGATAAAAATATTGCAATTGTGTTTTGATAGTAATTCAGTAGCGATTGCTGCAGTGATCTTGTCAATTTGGTGAGTTGATTTTAAGTTGCTTGGGTCATCCATTGATTCACCGCTAAAGCCGTGTGAAATAATGTCGTCATAAAGACGGGTCTTAATGGCGTCACTAATTGATTGGCATAATGTCAGGTAATTCATAGTAACTAACAAAAATTATGAATCAAAAATTAAATCAAAATTGTGTTCATTGCTGGTTGTGTCAATTCTAATTTGACTTAAATCCGGTGCCGCTTTTGCAAGGTAGGCACAGGCTGGCGTTATTCTGTTTTCTTTGCCTGCAACAACGGCATTAACAAGATAATTGGCGACATACCGTAGCCGCTGTGATGGCGTGGGATCAGAAATACGATCGCCACCAATATTCACACCGGCATCCATATCGGTATCCATTTGTTCAAGGTAACGCCGTTGTAAACCAGCAAGCTTTTGATTACGTCGGTATTTAATTAACACTTCGTTATTTAAAACGAGCTCTAGTAAATCATTCATCGGTGAATACTCAATTTATATGTTGTTTTAGAAAATCATCATCAGTGTATATTTTATCACTTCTGGTTCTTATTAAGAATATTTATAAAGTCTACCTCCAATCTATTTTGTTTTTTTTCCTCAAGTATTTAGTTACATAGTGATGTGGTCAAGTAAATCTGTACACATTAATGGGAGCAAATTAAATTTTCTG
>CAYOHQ010000117.1:0-9200 GCA_964403805.1 uncultured Thioalkalispiraceae bacterium
AATCCAGTGCTACAATTACCGGCGATTTAATTTTCAATTATTATCTCCATAATTCTTGTAATTTACGACTCAATTTCAATCTCTATATCGGATTTTATTGTAGCCCAAGCTTTACAGCCTGGGCATTGCCAATGAAAAATATTTGCGAGAAAACCACACGATTGACATTGATAGTTTTGCTTATGTTCTAGCAGTTGAGTTGTTACATCTTTTAAAATTCTAAAGTTTTCCTGCGCTTTACCTGTACTTTCAATTTTTTTTATTTCAATTAGTTTATCTAAAGCACGAATTGAAGTGCTTTGTTTTAAATAATTTACTAAAAATTGTTCTGCATCATCATTGTTTTCATATTGCAGTACATCAACCCAGGCAAGAATCAATGATAAACCACCATAGTGTGATTGTAATTTGTTAATGTACTCATGTAATTCAGATTTAAGATTTAATTTCCTATAACAAAATATTATATCATCAATAATTTCCGACAATAACTCCGGATTTTGTTTTTCGACATTCTGGTATGCATCCAGAGCGTCATCGTATCTTTGTTTTTTTAGCGCTATTTGCCCTGCTATAATGCTTGCTCTCGCACACAAAGGATCGATTCGTGTTGCTTTTGATGAGAGTTTTAAAGCTTTAGCCGGTTCATTATAACGAATCATTTGCTCTGCTTGTTCACAATAATAGTGCGCAATAAAACTTGAATAATCTATCTTAGAGTGTAATGCCAAACGTTTAGTAATGTCGATGGCCTTTCTCCAATCTTTCTCCTGCTGGTATATTTCAATTAGGCGTTGCATTGCAGCTTCGGTTTGCGGTTCTTGTTCGATAAGCTTATTAAACAAATCTTCCGCTCTATCTAATAAACCAGCACTAAGGTAATCCTGTCCTAATTGATATAATGCCTGAGCACGTTGTTCGGGTTCTATAGTGCTGCGCTCAATTAAGTTTTGATGAATTCGAATAGCACGCTCAACCTCGCCTCGCCGACGAAACAAATGACCTAAAGCCAAATGTGTTTCAACTGTTTCTTCATTAACCTCTAATAAATCAATAAAAACCTCTACGGCTTTATCTGGTTGTTCATTAAATAGAAAATTAAGACCTTTTATATAATCACCAGGGAAAACTGTATTAGTTTTTTTAATAGATTTTGATTTTCTTTCACCTAATAAATAACCCGATAATATTGCTACTGGCAATAGTAAAAGCAGAATATAAATAGATTCAAACACGTTTAAAAAATCTCGTGCAAATTATTAGACATTGCCAGATTTTTGTTGATGCTTTTTATAATGGGTTATTTCATTTCGTAAACGTAAAATAATAATTGAACTGGCTAATAAACCCAAAATAGCACCTGCAACTATAGCCAGTATAATTAATAATGAAAGAGGCAAATTTATGATATCAACAATGTAATTAAACGGTACATCAGTAGAATTGTATATTGTAAAAATCAGGCCGAAAGCTAACACGAAAATAAAAAAGACAAAGTAAAAGATATTTTTCATAGCAGTTAATTTATCATAACTTTGTCGAATGATCTTTGTCTTGACGGCTAAAAAGTCAAAAAAAACGGCGTGATTATCACTAATCACACCGTTTTAATAAGATTCTTCTGAATTTAATTTATTCCGAAATACTGACTTTATCCATACTTTCGTTCACACGTTCGCGCATTTCCTTACCAGGTTTAAAATGAGGCACATATTTGGCTTCTAATGATACTGCGTCACCGGTTTTTGGGTTACGGCCAGTGCGTGGTGGTCGATAATGTAATGAAAAGCTACCAAATCCTCGAATTTCAATTCTTTCACCATTCGATAATGTTTGAGCCATATGCTCAAGCATTGTTTTAACAGCCAGCTCAACGTCTTTATAAGCCAGTTGCATTTGTTTTCTGGAAAGAATCTCAATCAGTTCAGATTTAGTCATTATTTTTATCTCCGAATTTACTGATAATAGGTACTTGAGGTGCTTATGTAAACAATTAAGTCTAAATAAACACCTCGAAATACGGTATTACTCGTTACTACTATCAATTTGTTCTTTCAATATATCACCTAAAGTTGCGGTTGCCGGACCACTACCTTGTTTATTGTAGTCATTGATAGTTGCTTTTTCATCATCGTTATCTTTTGCTTTAATAGAAAGTGAAATCGTTCTGGTTTTTCGATCCACTCCGATGAATTTTGCTTCAACCTCTTCGCCTTGGCTTAAGCTAGTTCGAGCATCTTCGATTCGATCCCGTGAGATTTCAGAAGAACGTAAATAACCTTCTACACCTTCAGCCAGCTCGATTACAGCACCTTTAGCGTCAATTTCTATAACCTTACCTGTAACAATAGACCCTTTTGAGTGTTCAGCAACATAATTTCCGAAAGGATCTTTCTCTAATTGCTTAATTCCTAAGGAAATACGCTCACGTTCAGGATCAACCGATAATACCATAGCTTCGATTTCATCACCTTTGTGATAATTACGAACGGCTTCTTCACCTGGCATATTCCAGGAAATATCAGATAAATGAACCAAACCATCAATTCCACCATTTAAACCAATAAATATACCGAAATCTGTAATTGATTTAATTGTGCCGGTAACGCGATCACTCTTGTTGTTTGAGCTTGCAAAACTATCCCATGGATTATCTTTACATTGTTTCATGCCCAGTGAGATACGACGACGTTCTTCATCAATATCCAATACCACCACTTCAACTTCAAGACCAAGGCTAACAACTTTACTCGGATGAATATTTTTATTAGTCCAATCCATTTCTGAAACATGAACCAGACCTTCAACGCCTTCTTCAATTTCAACAAAACAACCATAATCCGCAATATTTGTAACCTTACCAACTAAACGGGTTGATTCAGGATAACGTCGTGCAATTGCAATCCAGGGATCATCACCCATTTGTTTCAATCCTAATGAAACGCGTACTTTTTCACGATCAAACTTAAGTACTTTAACATCAATTTCTTCACCAACATTAACGATTTCACTTGGATGTTTAACGCGTTTCCAGGCCATATCGGTAATGTGTAATAAACCGTCTACACCGCCTAAATCTACGAATGCACCGTAATCCGTTAAGTTTTTAATAATACCCTTAACAATGGCACCTTCTTTCATGCTGGCTAACAACTCATCACGCTCAACGCTGCTTTCAGACTCAACAACGGCACGACGAGAAACAACCACATTGTTACGGCGACGATCCAGTTTAATGACTTTAAACTCTAATTCTTTACCTTCAAGGTAAGCAGTATCACGTACAGGACGAACATCAACTAACGAACCCGGTAAGAAAGCACGGATATCTTGCAAATCAACTGTAAAACCACCTTTAACCTTATCAATAATTGTCCCGATAACTGTTTCAGCAGCTTCTTGAGCGGCTTCAAGACGGGTCCATGATTCAGCACGACGTGCTTTCTCTCTGGACAAACGTGTTTCACCAAAGCCGTCTTCTAAGGACTCAAGCGCAACTTCAACTTGATCACCGATGTGAACGTCGACTTCGCCTTTATCATTAATAAACTGCTCTTTAGGAATAACACCTTCAGATTTTAAATTGGCATTAACCACCACAAAATCATCACCAACAGTAACAACTGTTCCTGTGATAATTGCGCCGGGTAACATTGGGGTTTTAGTGATACTTTCTTCGAATAGTTCAGCAAAACTTTCGCTCATTTTCGCTTATTTCCTGTATTGATAAGTCAATCCGTGACTTCATTTTAGCTGCTTGATGCTTACTTGCAGATTAGGTTTATGTTTATGACAATAATTTATTTTAAAAAATTAAAATCACGCTAAATTTTTCTAACAAAATTTCTAGCACAGTAGTTGTAATTTTTTACAACACAATGCTTTTACTTCTTCAAGAACTTGCTCGATATCAAGTGATGAAGTATCAATAATAATAGCATCATCTGACGGTTTTAAAGGAGATGCTGTTCGTTCGCTATCTCGTTTGTCCCGCTCAGCTATCTCATCAAGAAGGGACGCGAGATTAACATTATTTCCCTTGTCTTTCAACTGTTTATAACGTCTTTGAGCGCGTATTTCAGCACTGGCGATAAGGTAAATTTTTAGAATCGCTTGCGGAAAAACAACCGTTCCCAAATCCCGACCATCAGCGACTAAACCGGGCGATACTGCAAAATCCCGTTGCCTTTGTAATAGAATTTCTCTAATTTCAGGGATTACCGCTACTTTTGACGCCAAATTACCGCATTTTTCAGTCCGAATTTCACTAGAAATAGTTTTCCCTTCTAAAATAACATCGACTAAATCACTGTTATCATCGAGAGGAAATGAAATATCAATTGTTTTTGCGTAGTCACACAAGTTTTCGATATCGCTATTATCGATATTGTGTTTCATTGCCCCCAGGGCGAGAACACGATAAATAGCGCCACTATCGAGTAATGGCCATTCAAGAGCTTTAGCTAATTTGACACAAACCGTACCTTTACCGGCACCACTTGGCCCGTCGATAGTGATAACAGGGATAGGCATATAACTAACTCCAAATTATTATTTTATTAGTTTTCACTACAAGTAAGATTCAACCCTGCCTTCTGAGATAATTCTACAAAATCAGGAAACGATGTTGCGACATTAGCACAATCATTAATGATAATTTCTTCAGATGCCATAAGTCCGGCAATACTAAATGCCATGGCAATACGGTGATCACCACCACTATTTACAACACCGCCGTTTATTCTGCCACCCTGAATTTTAATGCCGTCGGCTGTTGGTTTTGCATCTATGCCTAATATTTCAAGACCATCAGCCATTACCTGAATACGATCACTTTCTTTGACGCGTAATTCTTTTGCACCGGTTAAAATAGTTTCTCCGCTAGCGCAGGCAGCAGCAATAAAAATAACCGGGAATTCATCTATCGCTAGCGGAACCTGTTCTTCAGGGATAATGATTCCCTTTAGCTGGCTTGATTTAATTCTAATATCAGCAACGGGCTCGCCACCAACTTCAGTTTCATTTAAAATTGTGATATTAGCGCCCATTAATTTTAAAACATTAATCACGCCAATACGCGTTGGATTAATACCAACGTGTTTTAAAGTAAGGTCTGAGCCTTTTGCAATACTGGCAGCAACCATAAAAAAAGCGGCCGAGGAGATATCACCCGGGACAGAGATATTGGTGGCAGTCAATGTGCCACCACCTTCAATGCATACTTTATTATTTTTACGATTCACTTTATAACCAAAACCTTGCAGCATTCGTTCAGTGTGATCCCGAGTGGGTGCCGGTTCGGTAACGCAAGTAATGCCCGATGAATATAAGCCAGCCAATAATAAACTTGATTTCACCTGAGCACTTGCGATTGGCATATTATATTCAAAATTGTTTAAAGTTTGATTACCGGTTATCGATATTGGAGGTGTGCCATCATCTTCAGTTTTTATTACTGCACCCATTACTGTTAATGGTTTTGTAACTCGAAGCATTGGACGGGTCGATAATGATTTATCACCAGTTAAAGTAGTATCAAAAGTTTGCGCTGCCATTAACCCGGACATTAAGCGCATAGAAGTTCCGGAGTTACCAAGATCTAGTGAATTATTAGGCGCTTCTAAACCATGTAAGCCAACGCCAACAATTGTTACCTTACCGGAATCAGGACCGGTAATTTTGACACCCATTGCACGAAATGCATTTAATGTCGCAATATTATCTTCGCCCGATAAAAATCCCGTTATTTCTGTAACGCCATTAGCCAATGATCCGAACATAATACTACGATGTGATATTGATTTATCCCCAGGCACTTGCAGATCACCATGCAAATTGCCACCCGGTTTAATTGTGAACTGAACATTGTTGTTAATCATTTTTATACTCTAAAAATATTAATATGCAGATGGAAAAACTTTTTTAACTGAATCACGAACTTTTTTTGCATTTCCAAACTGTTTTTTTAATTCTGTTGCATCTTGTGAAGCAATAGCCTGTTTTAAATTATTTAAATCATCAGTAAATTTATCAAGCACATCAATCAAAGCATCTTTATTCGCTATACAAATATCACTCCACATTTGAGGATTACTCGAAGCAATACGCGTAAAGTCATCAAAACCGCCAGCTGCAAATTTAAAAATATCATTCTTATCATCCATTTTCGCCAGTGTATTGACTAAAGAAAATGCAAGTGCATGTGGCAGATGACTGGTTGCGGCTAAAATAGTGTCATGATGTTCAACCGAGGTTAATACTACTTCTGCACCACAGGCGGTCCATAAAGCTTTAATTTTTTCAACTGCTTTTAAATCACTGTGAAGCTGAGGCGTTAATATTACACGCCGGCCATTAAACAGTTTAATAAATGAGGCAATCACACCACTTTTTTCATTCCCTGCTATCGGATGGCCAGGTATAAAATGTGAAGGTAATTCACCAAACACTTCGATAGCGGCTTCAAGCACACTACCTTTGGTGCTGCCAACATCAGTAATAACTGCCTGTTCTGGAATTGAATCTTTAATTTCTTCTAACACCGATTTTATAGCACCAACCGGTGTTGCGATAACAATTAGATCTGCTTTTTTTACAGCATTTTTGAAACTTAAATCAAATTCATCTATAACACCCAAATTTAGTGCTTCTTCAAGATGCGATTGACTTCTCCCTGTGCCAGTAATGTTACCAACAACTCCAGCTAGTTTTGCTGCACGTGCCAGTGAACCACCGATTAAGCCGACACCAATAATGCACATATTATTAAAAATTAATTCATTCATTTTGTTTGCTATTTTTCAATACACGTTCTTAACGCTTTCATGGCGCGCTGGTTTTCGTCTGAACTTCCAATACTAAACCGCAGATATCCTGATAAACCATAGTTATCAATCGGCCTTGTTATTACACCTTTATGTAATAACTGATCATATATTTTATTGGCCTTATTACCGAGACTAATACTGATAAAATTTCCAGCAGATGGAATATAATCTATTTTCATCTTCTGTAATTCCGATACAATATAATTCATTCCATCAATATTGACTTTTACACTTTGCTCTAAATGGTCTTTATCACTTAAAGCGATTTCTGCAGCCTTCAATGCCATTGAATTCACATTAAATGGCTGGCGTATTCTATTTAATATATTAGCCATATCTTTGTGTGACACTGAATATCCAACTCGTAATCCTGCTAATGCGTATGCTTTTGAAAAAGTTCGGGTAACTATCAAGTTGGAATAGCGTGATAACCATTTCAAGCCATTCGGATAATTGACAATATTCATTTCAGGATGAATCGCATATTCGAAATAAGCCTCATCTAAAACCACAATAACATGCTCAGGTACTTCTTTTAAAAAAACATTTAGATCATTTTCGGTACACCACGTACCGGTCGGGTTATTCGGATTAGCAATAAAAATTACTTTTGTTCTTTCGGTTATTGCATTAATAATATTTTCTAAATCATACCCCCAGTCGCTTGCCTTTGTGATAACAGCGGTTGCACCAATTGCTTGAGTAATTAGAGGATACACAGCAAAAGCATGTTCAGAAAAAATCACTTCATCGCCAACGGTAACAAACGCCCGAGCAATTAATTCAAGAGTATCATTTGATCCATTTCCCAGAGTTAATTGATCAAAATCAACATTGTAATAACGCGCCAAAGCCGTTTTTAATTCAAATCCATTACCATCTGGATAACGGCTTAAATTTTTTATATTTTCAATTAAATATTGAGTAACCTTGTCACTAACACCAAGAGGGTTTTCATTTGATGCTATTTTAACAGCATCGGAAATACCATATTCACGTTCCAGTTCACACAGCGGTTTTCCTGGCTGATAAGGACTTAATCCAGCAACCCCTGTAACACATAATTTTTGAAATAAATTAGTCATAACGGTTCAAGACAAAACAAAAATTATAAAACGGCCTTAGGATATGAACCAAGCACTTTCACCATCTGAGACTCATCTGTAAGTTCCTGCAATGCTTTTGCAACATTATCATCATCTTTATGTCCATCAATATCCATAAAAAAAACATAATCCCACATTCCTCGTCGTGATGGACGGGATTCGATTCGGGATAATGACAGACCATTGCTTGCTATCGGTTCAAGTAATTTATGCAATGCACCGGATTGATTTTTAGTCGACACCAAAATTGTTGTTTTATCATTACTACTCGGTTGTACTTCATTTTTTCCAATGATTAAAAACCGTGTGGTGTTATCAGGCTCATCTTCAATATTTTGAGATAACATTGAAAGATTATATATTTCAGCAGCAGAATCACCGGCTATAGCTGCAATACTTTCAGTTGAATTGGATACAATTTTTGCCGCTTCAGCATTACTACTAACCGCAATTTGCTCAACATCATTTAAGTTGGCGTCAAGCCACTCGCGGCATTGCGCCAGTGATTGTCGGTGAGAATATATTTTTTGTAGATCAGAAAAGGAATTACCGTCTTTTGCCAATAAATGATGGTGAATCCGAATTTCAACTTCACCATTGATAACCAGAGGTGAATTTATAAATAAATCCAAAGTATGGTTAATTACGCCTTCGGTAGAATTTTCAACTGGTACAACCCCATACGGAATCTCACCTGACTCTACATCTCTAAAAACATCAGCAATGGTTGCTAATGGTTTTGTTTTTACCGAATGTCCAAAATGTTTTAGTGCCGCCGACTGGGTAAATGTGCCTTCCGGTCCTAAAAAACCAATCAGCATCGGATTTTCCAATGCTAAACAAGCCGACATAATTTCACGAAACAATCGTGCCATTTCTTCGTTTTGCAATGGCCCTTTGTTTCGTTCGATCACCATCCGTAAAACTTCTGCTTCCCGTTCAGGACGATAAAATACCGTGCCCGTTTTTTCAGTTTTTTGTTTAGCCGTTGCGACCTCTTGTGCAATTGATGCACGTTCAGAAATTAATTCTTGTACTGCTGCATCAATAGCATCAATTCGGTCACGCATTTTGGATAATGAATCAGACATATTGTTAGCTGCTTTATAAAGCCCGCACGGTTAACACACCTTCAATTTCGGATAATTTTTTAATTAACTTATCATCCACGGCTTGATCAACATCTAATACGGTATAAGCAATATCATCTCTTGATTTATTCAACATATCGATAATATTTAATCCCGCATCAGCCGTAGCTGTTGAT
>CAYOHQ010000118.1:0-9189 GCA_964403805.1 uncultured Thioalkalispiraceae bacterium
CAGAAAATTTAATTTGCTCCCATTAATGTGTACAGATTTACTTGACCACATCACTGTTGACGTAAAAAACAACATCAAAAAAATAAAATAGATTTTCTAGTTTTTGCCAAGGTAATTTTTCAATTTTTGACAAACTCTATATCTGATTGATATTAATAAGAATATGGTGCGCCTGGAGCGATTCGAACGCCCGACCCCCTAGTTCGTAGCCAGGTACTCTATCCAGCTGAGCTACAGGCGCATAAACGGTTATGCTATTTCATGCATGGTTCTGGGTTGCGAACTATACACTAAATTAGCCACTATAAGAATGGCGGAGAGCGAGGGATTCGAACCCTCGAACAGGTTACCCCGTTACGCCCTTAGCAGGGGCGCGCCTTCAGCCGCTCGGCCAGCTCTCCTATCTTCATATTTTATCTCTAAATTCACTGATAACTAATAAATCAAGCACTTAGCGATTTAGAGCTCCGCATTATAAACCATTAATCCAAAATACAAAACCCAGTGAATGAATCCACCGGGTTTTATTTTCATACCATTTCGAGACTGTAGATTATGGTTATAAGCCAGGATTTTCTAATCCGGGATCAACATATGCTGTCTTGATTAGGGGCTGCAAATTATTCTTTGTTTTGTTCTTTGTTTTGTTCTTTTTCGAGTTGAATTCGTTGATATATTTCTTCTCGATGCACCGATATTTCTTTAGGTGCATTGACTCCAATACGGACTTGATTGCCCTTTACGCCAAGGACGGTAACCGTTACGTCATCGCCAATTACCAATGTTTCTCCAACTCGTCTCGTCAATATTAGCATGACTGGTGCTCCTCACTAACCTTAAATTATCGTACATTCCATGGTGTTCCATGTGTACTTTTTATGTCGACCATTCTCCCAAAATCTTTAATACTAATTATTATAATTTTACGGGAGTAATTCGTTTATTTTTCAACCTTTTATAGATTTATTTATTCATTCATTCTTCTTGCTCTAAACCAAATGCACTATGCAATGCCCGCACACCTAATTCCAGATACTTTTCATCAACAACGACTGACACTTTTATCTCTGAGGTCGCAATCATCTTTATGTTAATACCTTCGTTGGCAAATGTTTGGAACATTTGGCCAGCAACTCCTGCATGGGAGCGCATTCCAACGCCAACCAGAGAAATTTTTACGATGGTATCATCACCTACAACTTCTCGCGCTCCAAGCTCGTTAGAGACTTTATTTAAAATAGCCAATGCCTTTTTATATTCATTGCGATGCACAGTAAATGTAAAATCCGTTGTGCCATCGGCAGCCACATTTTGAATTATCATGTCCACTTCGATATTGGCGTCACCGATTGGACCAACAATATTGTAGGCAACTCCTGGAGTATCTGGCACACCCAATACCGTTAATTTTGCTTCATCCCGATTAAAAGCGATACCTGATATTACAGGCTGTTCCATTTTATCTTCCTCTAAACTAATCAGCGTTCCTGGTCCATCTTCAAAAGAAGATAATACCCGTAACGGTACATTGTATTTCCCGGCAAATTCAACAGCACGAATCTGTAATACTTTGGAGCCTAAACTTGCCATTTCAAGCATTTCTTCAAAAGTAATTCGATTTAATCGTCTCGCTTTTGGTTCTACTCGTGGATCAGTAGTATAGACACCATCAACATCGGTATAAATCTGGCATTCATCGGCTTTTAATGCTGCCGCCATTGCTACTGCTGTGGTATCTGAACCGCCTCTACCTAGAGTTGTAATATTGCCGTTTTCATCCATTCCCTGAAAACCAGCTACCACTACCACTTTACCTTCTTTTAAATCTTTTGCGACATTTGCTTCGTCGATGCCCAAAATTCGTGCTTTTGTATGTACACCATCGGTTAATATCTTTACCTGCGAGCCGGTGTAGGATCGTGCAGGACAGCCTATATTGTTTAATGTCATACTTAACAGGGCAATGGTTACTTGCTCCCCTGTTGATACCAACACATCAAACTCACGTGCTTCGGGACTCTCAGTAATCTCATTAGCCAAACCAATAAGTCGGTTAGTTTCACCGCTCATTGCCGAAACCACCACTACAATGTCATTACCATTGTCACGAGCAGTTTTTATTCGCTGTGCCACCGCGGCTATCCGCTCAACCGTGCCGACAGATGTTCCGCCGTATTTATGTACAATAAGTGTCATTTGTTCAAATTCTAGACATAATCTAAAGGACACAAATTAAACACTAAATTACACCAATTGTTAAGAGGAAAAAAGAAGTTTATGTCCATATCTATCCATTATTCTTAATTTAATATCGATTTAATCCATTTTGGTACAGAAGCGAGTGCATCATCAAGTTTAGCTGGATCATTACCGCCGGCTTGCGCCATATCAGCTCGACCTCCACCTTTGCCACCAACTTGCTCGGCTACCATTTTAACCAAATCACCTGCTTTAATGACACTGGTTTTATCATCGGTAACGCCAGCCACTAAACTAATTTTTTCACCATTCACGGTAGCCAAAATTACTGCGGCTGTGCTCAATTTATTTTTTAATTGATCCAGTGTAGTACGCAAACCTTTTACGTCCATATTATCAAGTTTGGCAGCCAGAACTTTCATTCCCGCAATTTCGATTGCCTGGCCTGCAAGATCACTACCGGCAGAACTGGCTAATTTGTTTTTTAATCGTTCCACTTCTTTTTCAAGAGCACGATTGTTATCGAGTAACTGAGTTACTTTTTTATCAACATCAGTACGACTGCCTTTTAACAATCCGGCAATATGCGATAAGCTTGCTTCACCTTCATTAATATAGTTTAAAGCTTTTTCTCCGGCAACGGCTTCGATGCGACGAACACCAGCAGCAATTCCGGATTCGGACAAAATTTTAAAGACACCAATATCACCAGTATTTGTGACATGAGTGCCACCGCAAAGTTCAACTGAGAAATTCCCCATACTCAACACTCGAACTTTGTCGCCGTATTTTTCACCAAACAATGCCATAGCACCGCTTGCAACCGCTTCATCCTGTGCCATAATTTTTGTTTCAACACCATGGTTGGCCCGAATATGATCATTAACCAGTTTTTCGATTTTTTGTAACTGCTCACGAGTAATTGCTTCAAAATGTGAAAAATCAAACCGCAAACGTTTTGAATTTACTTCTGATCCTTTTTGCGTAACGTGTTCACCGAGAACCTGACGTAATGCCGCGTGTAATAAATGTGTTGCTGAATGATTGTAAGCTGTGTCTTGTCTAGCAACAGGATTAACTTGTAATTTTAAACTATCTCCAATATTCACATCACCTTTAGTGACCTTAACGATGTGGGTGAAGACCTTAGTATTTTTTTGTGTATCTAAAACGTCTACACTTGTATTGCCATTAGTCATCTCACCTACGTCACCAGCTTGACCACCGGACTCAGCATAAAATGAAGTATGTTCTACAATTAATAAACCTTGTTGCCCAGCAGTTAATTTCTTTGTTTCACTGCCATCCAGAAATAATTGTGATACTGTTGCTTCATCATTCAATTGATCATAGCCCACAAATTCAGTTTGACCATCAATAGTTAAATCAGAACCATAGTCCATTGCAAATTTATTAGAGCCTTTGGAACGAGTTTGCTGCTGTTTCATTAAGGCATCAAAGCCTGCCATATCAGTGCTTAAATCACGTTCGCGGGCGATATCGGCTGTTAAGTCACTTGGAAAACCATAAGTATCATAAAGTTTAAATATTGTGTCACCGGATATGGTTTTATTTTTTAATTCTGAAATCGCAGATTCTAAAATCACCATGCCTTGATCTAATGTTTTTGCAAAATCCTGTTCTTCTTTTTTTAATACTTTTTCTACAATCGCTTGTGATTTTTTAAGCTCAGGAAAAGCCTCGGCCATTTCTTTCACTAATGCCGGTACTATCTTATAAAAGAATGCATCACGCATACCAAGTTTGTGCCCGTGACGAATTGCGCGTCTTATGATTCGACGTAATACATAGCCACGTCCTTCATTCGATGGAATAATGCCATCAACAATTAAAAAACTACAGGCGCGAATGTGATCGGCTATCACTCTTAATGAATTATTTGATAGATCATCTACTTTGGTTATTTTTGCAATTGCTTTAATTAAGTTTTGAAATAAATCAATTTCATAATTATTATGCACGTGTTGCATGACTGCGGCTAAACGTTCTAAGCCCATCCCGGTATCAACACTGGGTTTCTTCAACGGAATTAGCTTGCCATCTTTCTGACGATCAAACTGCATGAACACCAAATTCCAGATTTCAATATAACGATCACCGTCTTCATCCGAACTTCCCGGAGGCCCACCGGCAACATCAGGACCGTGATCATAAAAAATTTCAGTACAGGGTCCACAGGGCCCGGTATCCCCCATTGACCAGAAGTTATCTTTTGCCCCAATGCGAATGACCCGTTCTGGTTTAATTTTTATTTTATCTAACCAGATTTTTTCAGCATCGCTGTCTTCATCAAAGACGGTTACCCACAAGTTTTCTTTTGGAAGTTTTAAAACGTCGGTTAGAAACTCCCAGGCATATTGAATCGCATCTTCTTTAAAATAATCACCGAAACTAAAATTACCCAGCATTTCAAAAAAAGTATGGTGTCTTGCAGTGTAGCCAACATTTTCAAGATCGTTATGTTTACCTCCGGCACGAACACAACGTTGCGTGGAAACTGCTCGAACATACGGCCGAGGATCAGTCCCGATAAAAGTATCTTTAAATTGCACCATACCGGCATTGGTGAATAACAGGGTAGGATCATTTCCAGGCACAAGCGGACTCGAAGGCACCAGTGTGTGCTCTTTCGATTCAAAAAAGGATAAAAATGCCTGGCGTAATTCAGCGCTGCTTATCATAGCTACTCGTGTAATTTATCGAAGACTGTTCGGAACAATTAAAGTTTGTATTACTCTGCGAGCAGCTTACAATCCTTTTTATTATTCAATAAGTATTTGATTTACATTCCATTTTTCTAAATAAGTTAGTAAATATAATGCTATTTAACTTATTTAGTATCAAGAAGTGGATATTACACGAATTTTATTGAAATGGGTGAATTCTCAAATCGCAAAGCTAATCTTCATGAGTAAGATTAACGTCGCTAATAAATCAGACTAACTAAACAAATTCGGCATGTGTTCAACGCTAAAACCGCGGTTTTGCAAGTAACGAGCCTGGCGCATTTTTTCATCGTAATTGTCCGGGATAACACTACCAAATTTCTTTTGGCGGGTTTGCTCGGCTTGTTGCAGCCAATTCACTACACATTCTCGTAAGCCCTTGTAAATAATGCTGTCATTGACGTCCTTCTGTAGCAGTTCAGCCATAATTTTGTTTGGGCCTGAGCCACGATTAACCCGAGATGTTATAAACATCTCGGTAAATCGTTCATCGCTTAATTTGCCACGAGCAACTAAATCATCTAATGCTGTTGTGACGCTGTCGGTTTCGTGTCCTTTTTGAACCAGTTTTTGGTGTAACTCGTAATAACTGTGTTCCCGGTTTACTAGCAAGCGCACCGCGTGGTGCCTTGCTTCGTTAACTGGATCGACTTGTTCCGAATCGAACAGCGATGTTTGCTGAAAATAGTGTGCATCCCTGGCCATGATGACTTACGCCTTTGCTTTGCTTTTCTTGGGTTCAATATCGATCACAACTTCACCGTCTTCACTAACATCAGCTGGTGCTATATCCGCATTATCTTGTTTGTCATTAATCTGTGTTAC
Source organism: uncultured Thioalkalispiraceae bacterium (assembly GCA_964403805.1). Lineage (GTDB taxonomy): Bacteria > Pseudomonadota > Gammaproteobacteria > UBA6429 > Thiohalophilaceae > CAYQUC01. Next base: position 5,772 of record CAYOHQ010000118.1, read on the forward strand.
CTCGGCATCTTCGGCTGACTTTAGTAATTTGACACGAACCTGTTCTTCTATATCGATTTCAATATCGGGATTATCTTTCAGGAATTGACGCGCATTGTCTTTACCCTGCCCAATACGCTCACCATTATAGCTATACCAGGAGCCGGCTTTATCAACGATGCCTTCACTGACGCCCATGTCGATCACTTCACCCTGGTGAGAAATACCTTCGCCATAGATTATGTCGAATATCACTTGTTTAAACGGAGGAGCCACTTTGTTTTTAACGACTTTAACCCGTGTTTCATTACCTAAGATTTCATCACCTTTTTTAATCGCACCGATACGGCGAATATCGAGACGTACAGAAGCGTAGAATTTTAAAGCATTACCACCAGTGGTGGTTTCTGGGTTACCAAACATCACACCAATTTTCATTCGAATCTGGTTGATGAAAATCACCATGGTATTGGAACGTTTAATGTTACCGGTTAATTTTCGAAGCGCCTGTGACATTAAGCGGGCTTGTAAACCCATATGGTGATCACCCATATCACCTTCAATTTCGGCTTTTGGCGTTAATGCTGCCACCGAATCGATCACCACGATATCAACCGCACCGGAACGAACCAACATATCGGTAATCTCTAACGCCTGCTCACCAGTATCGGGTTGTGACACCAACAGGTCGTCAATATTAACCCCCAGTTTTTCTGCATAAATGGGATCAAGTGCATGCTCGGCATCTACAAATGCAGCGGTACCCCCAGCTCTTTGACACTCGGCAATAACGTGTAAGGTTAATGTGGTTTTACCGGATGATTCAGGACCGTAAATTTCAGTAACCCGACCTTTTGGTAAACCGCCTATTCCCAATGCAACATCCAGCCCCAACGAGCCAGTTGAAATTACTTCGATATCACGTGCTGCGCTGGAATCGCCCATACGCATCACCGAGCCTTTTCCGAATTGCTTTTCGATTTGAGATAGTGCGCTTGCGAGTGCTTTACTTTTTTGATCGTCGGCCATGGTTTTATTCCTTCCTGTTGATGTTCGTTATTGTTGTTTGTATTCAATAGTGCTGATGATGTAACTTTAGAACATACATTTCATTATGTCAATACTTTTTACCACCTAATTAGTTTTTACTCTATAATACTTTATATCAGGCAATGGTAATTACTTGTATACTCACTATAAACAAAATCAGGATTAAGAATGGCAGCACCCGCAAAGATGGCCAGAGAAGTAAAATGGGCTACACGTCAACGATATCAGTACATTGAGGTAATGGCCTTCTACACCGGTGTGGTTACGCGCAAGGATGTCGCCCGCACCTTTGCTATATCAGATGCCGCGGCAACCAAGGATTTGAAGGCCTATGGACTAGTCGCACCTGATAACCTTATATACAAACAGAGTGTTTTTGGCTTTGTGCCGAGTCATTCATTTGTTGCGGTTTTTGCTGATTTATCTCCACAGAATGTATTGGCGATGTTTGCTGCTAATTTGGCGGTTCGTGGTAATCCGGGTTCAGAGACAAACTCAGATACAGACGTTAATTCAGCACAAAACTGGATTTACGGTGTGAGTGTCGATCAATTACCGTTGCCCACCCGTCTTCCCGATAAAACTATCTGCGCTCAATTAATTCGAGCCATCAAAAATAAACTAAAACTGCGAATACAGTATCTATCCTTATCAGATAAAGAATCCGACTCACCTGAAACCAATACCCGAATCATAGAACCGCATTCATTAATTGATAACGGTCTACGCTGGCATGTGCGCGCTTACAATGAAGAAAGTTATGATTTTAGGGACTTTGTGTTATCACGCATTATTGATGCACAATTACTCGATACTACAGCAGAATCCAGTGTTAAATATGATGATGACTGGACAGAGTATGTGATTTTAAAACTAAAGCCGCACCCGAATTTGAGTAAACAAAAGCAGGACAGTTTATTGTATGACTTTAATGCGGGTAATGATGGTATTGAATTATCGGTTCGCCGGGCATTAGTCGCTTATGTATTGCAAAGATTATCGGTGGATACAACAGTTGATCATTCACTGAATCCAAATTCGTTTCAGTTAATACTAGAGAATAGAGAAGACATTGAATGGTTTGCTGGCTGGTCTTTTATGTAGCTAATTTTAGTAATCCGGAAAGCGCCTGAAGAACAGCCTGGGCTCGAACCGCATTTCGATCACCATTAAAAATATATTTTTCAGTTACTACAGAAATATCACTGTTATTACTGCTCGCATAAGCAAACCAGACCAAACCAACCGGTTTTTCATCCGTGCCACCACCAGGACCGGCAATGCCGCTGATAGCAACTGACAAATTGGCATTAGTATTCGCTAAAACACCCCGCGCCATCTCAATTGCAACGGCTTCACTGACGGCTCCATGGGATTCGAGGGTATTTTTCAACACTGAAATCATGCTTATTTTGGCTTCATTGCTATAAGTAACAAAGCCGCCATCAAACCACTCTGAGCTTCCGGCTATATCAGTCAATGACTTAGCTATCCAGCCACCAGTACACGATTCAGCAGTCGCAAGCACTTTTCCGGATTTCAGGCAGGATTTTGCCAACTCTGTAGCGAATTTGGAAATATCTGTATAAAAATCAACCATTTTTGTTTGCTCATTTTATGACTATGTTACAATAGAGCTCAGGAAAAATAATACTACTTCTACTATTCCCGGTTTTTCAGTCTAGTATTAAGTAGTTAATAATGACGCGTTATCCCATCAGCATACGGGATACTTTTCATTTAAATTTAACCGACAATAAATATATAATTCGATGCAAATTCAGAGCACCTCAACAGCCTCTGCATTGGTCCAATATCGTTCGACTGGATCACAGGCAGATGAAAACGCAAACGGGATTAACCCTGCTGCTGCCAGTGCGCGTGATAGGCAATCAGATAATCAACATCAATCCGCACAACAACAAGCTGTTGCGGCTGAAACAAATAAAACTCAAACTATTCCAAACTTGCATATCCAACGTGTAACAGCAAGCAGACCGGTTTCTAATGATGCACTTGGCAATAGCACCCAAGCAACACACAGTGCAAAACAGGCGGTGCAGATGTTTCAACAGATTGATTTAATGAATGAGCCAGAGTTAATGCACCGGGTTGATGCGCTAGCATAATATTTTTTATGCTGAAAATTTTTTTCAGTTATCAAATACTTCTCGAATCACAGCACCTATTTCAAAACCATCGCCTCGACGCTGCTTCTCAACACGAACAATTTTGACCTTTGCATGAAATGGTGGGGTTGAACCGGTTTGGGCTTTAATTTTAACTTCGAGCATTGAATCTGTTACCAATTCACGTTCAGCAATAAATAATAAACCGCGACCGCTTAAATTTTTAGCTAATCCAATTTCTTCTTGACCTTTATTTGGTT
>CAYOHQ010000119.1:0-9188 GCA_964403805.1 uncultured Thioalkalispiraceae bacterium
TGGCACTTCAACAATACGTCCATCCATAATTTCAACGGTAAAGCTATCCCTACTTAATTTTTTATTGTGAGCTATTAGAAGAGTTTGTAAATTATTATATTCAATTTGTAGATCGCCACGTTGTTGCTTTATATTGTCATTATGTTTTGAATTAAACTCTCCACCCAGTTCAAGCTTACGTTGCTTTAATCGGAGTCGTTCCATTTTATAATTAATAGTTCCAATGTCATGTTTTGATATATTTGAAATTTCAGCACGTATTGAAATAACACGTTTCAATCGTTGTTCTAATTCAGATTGTGCTGTTTTTCCTTGTGCTATCACTTTACCCTGCTGCTTAATATTCTTTAGATAGCCGTACAAGTTTCCCCATTCAGTACGTTCAATGACTAAAATATCTTCAGGGTTTGATTTTGATTCAATAAAGGGTTCTATAATTTGTTGAAAATCTGCACCCGTAACATCACGATTACCACTTTTAAGTAAATAACGCATAACAGATGCTTCATCTGTTTCAATTTTAATTCCATTGGCTCGTAAATTTTCAACCAATGCTAATTGGCTATCCCAAATTTCACCGATAATTCTGATACTTTTATCTGCTTGTGTTCGGTATTGCATTTCAAGAACATCGGATGGCCAAAAAAATCCAAAACCACGCACCGCTATCAACCCCAACAAACCAAACACCATTAACAAACTGGTACTAACTGCTGCTGCATTTAGCCAAATCCAGGGTGCTCCTGATTGTGTCCACTGTTTTAAACCCGGTTTCATAAATTATTTAAGCCCCTATAAACTGCTATATCGTTTACGCAATCGCTGACGAACAACCTCAGCAATGGTATTAAAGAAAAAGGTAAAAACAAATAATACCAATGCGGCTAAAAACAGTACACGAAAGTGCGTGCTGGCAACTTCGGCTTCCGGCATCTCTACTGCGATATTGGCAGACAAAGTTCGCATACCCTGAAAAATACTGAAATCCATTACTGGAGTATTGCCTGTTGCCATGAGCACAATCATGGTTTCACCAACGGCCCGACCGAAACCGATCATAATTGCAGAAAATATACCCGGGCTAGCAGTTAATAGGACTACACGGATCATCGTTTGCCATGGGGTCGCGCCCAATGCCAATGAACCCTGCGTTAAGTACTTTGGTACTGCAAAAATAGCGTCTTCGGCTATTGAGAAAATAGTTGGAATAACAGCAAAACCCATCGCTAAACCAACCACGATAGAATTACGCTGATCAAAATCAATACCCCACTCGGTTCCAAGCCAGGAACGCATATCACCACCAAATAAAATCGTTTCCATTACCGGGCTGAGACTAATAACACTGTATGAAATAAAAATAATAACCGGAATTAAGATAGCAGCTTCCCAACCATCAGGAATCTTATGACGGATTTTATCCGGTAATCGTGTCCAGCCATAAGCGGCAAGTAACACACCAATTGGCATTAATACTAATAACGAAAATACGCCCGGTAAATTATTTTCAATAAAAGGTGCCAGCCATAAGCCTGCTAGGAATCCTAAAATAACCGTGGGTAATGCTTCCATGATCTCAATACTGGGTTTGACATAACGACGCATTTGGGATGACATGAAATAGGCTGTAAAAATCGCCCCCATAATCGACAGTGGTATTGCCATCATCATGGCATAAAAGGCTGCCTTTATTGTGCCGAAGGATATTGGGATCAAACTGAACTTCGGTTCAAAATCATTCGTTGCTGCTGATGATTGCCAAATATATTTTGGTTCATCATAACTCTCATACCACACCTTTCCCCAAATCGACGACCAGGAAATTTCAGGGTGTTCATTTTCGATATGCCAGAATGATATTTGCTTATTACTGTCTTCCAATAAAATTCCATTTGATCTAGGACTCACAACAATTTTATTAATAATGTTGTCACTAAATTTTTTCTTTAGAATTGTACGGTGGGCAGTGCTATGATACACGCCAACATAACCTTGTGAATCAGCCACCACAAATCCTTTTCGATTATGTTCAGGCGCGATTACTGAAATTTCATTTTGTTCCAGTTTAAAATCTCTAATTCGGGTTAATTGTGGTATATTGTTTTTTGACTTAACTGCAAACCACTGTGCAACCGTTCCATTTGAAAATCCCGTTAATAAGGATATACCACCTGATAAAAATCGAATATCGGTTAAGCTAACATTATCAGGCGTTAATTGTAGTGTTTGAAGTAATTCGGGGTGATCAGCATTGGTAATATCGTAATAAAGTAATTCATTGTCTTGGGTGACAACATAAAATTCCTGTCTATCCTGATCAATAAGTAAATGTGTTACTGGTTTCCTTACCAAACCCAAAGAAAGTGTTTGCTGTTCATAACTTGCTTCATCCTCCATTAAGGATTCTTCTTTTTCAAAACTGCTTAAGCGTAGCGCACCGTTTTTTGTTATGGTTGCTAATGAAGCACCGTCTTCTGATATTTGAATGGCGAGTTTATTAATTGATTTTGTTAATCCAGTAATAGTTATTGGATCAACCCCCATTGGATATTCTAATAGCGGCGTGATAATTCTACGATTATTCGGGAACGTGATTTTATATTGATGTTTTACAACAATGACCTGACCATTACTTAAGCCAAACGCTACAACAGCCTGACTTTCTGCAGATTCAGCAAAACTGCTAATGGAAACATTTTTCGGTAGCACCAAATGCTGTGTTAGTAATATTCGGCCATCGGTAGTACTAAAAAAAAGTATTTCACCATCAGAACGCATTCTAACGGCAACTTCATTTTGTTCTTCAACAGCCAAATATAAAGTAGTAATTTGGGAAGAATCAGAATTTGGTAATGAATACTGACCGCGTAATTCCACCTGAGCGGAAGCAAACATTGGAATCACGACATACAGTAAATAGAAGAAAATCAATACAATGGTAAAAATAACACTATTACCACCCAGCGTGACCAGGTATTGGGCAATTTTATCTTTAATTATACGCCAATGCATTCCACCATCGGAAATCAGGCTATCTTGGGAATTATTAGACTCAATTGTCATTTTGTCATAATAGTGCCTCAATATGACAAATTTGTGACAAACCCAAAATAGTCTAAAAATTAATCAAAAAACCCCGCAACAGCGGGGTTTGGTTAGAAGCATCCTTGCAGAAATTAATTGAACATCCTTATTTTAACTTTGCTAATTGCTTTTGAATGACTTTATACGGTAACGGTATATAACCATCTTTAACAACAACCTGCTGACCCTGTTTAGACATCACCAACTTAATGAACTCTTTTTCCAATGGTGCTAAAGGTTTATTTGGTTTTTTATTAACATAGACATATAAAAACCGTGCCAACGGATAGCTTCCATTAATGGCATTATCGGCAGTAGCTGCAATAAATTTTTGACCCGGTTTCTTTGTTAAAGGTACGGCTTTAACACCAGAAGTTTTATAACCAATACCAGAATACCCTATACCATTTAATGAAGCCGTAACGGATTGCACAACAGATGCTGAACCTGGCTGCTCATTCACATTACTTTTATAATCGCCTTTGCATAAGGCTTTCTTTTTAAAATATCCATAAGTACCTGATACGGAGTTACGGCCAAATATTTGAATTGATTTGCCCTTCCAGTTTCCTGCTATCCCCAAATCACCCCATTTTTTAATATCAGCACTATGACCACATTTACGTGTTGCTGAAAAAATAGCATCAACTTGTGGAATGCTCATCCCTTTAATGGGATTATCCTTATTCACATAAACTGCCAGAGCATCAATAGCAACTGCAATCGCTGTAGGCTTATAACCATAACGTTTTTCAAATGCAGCAAGTTCTTTTGACTTCATCTTACGACTCATAGGCCCCAGATTTGAAGTGCTCTCTGTTAACGCTGGTGGCGCAGTTGAAGAACCGGCAGCTTGAATTTGAATATTTACATTGGGATAGTTGCGTTTAAAATCTTCAGCCCACAATGTCATCAAGTTGGCTAAGGTATCTGATCCGACACTGCTAATATTTCCAGAAATGCCGCTAACTGTTTCATAATTTGCAATCTTTGCATCAACTTTCGCTGCAGCAGAAACTGAGCCAGAGCCAAGCAATGTCGAAGCAACAGCAACTGCTAATAACTTTTTAATTTGAATCATTAATTTTTACCTTCAATTTATTTATTGTGATAGTTTATTATTAATTACGAATGTGACAGATTTATGAAGAACTGATTACTGTTTTATGACTTTTTAGTTATCAAGCACTTCTCTGTTTTCTTTATACACAATTAATTCTTTCGGAAAAACACAACTAAAATTACTCCCTTGTCCTACCTGACTTTTAATTTTGAGTGTAGCTTCATGATGAGATAGAACATTATTTACAATTGCAAGACCTAAACCTGAACCACCAGTATCACGAGAACGAGCAACATCAACACGATAAAACCGTTCGGTAAGGCGTGCTATATGCTGCGCAGGAATACCGATACCATTATCCATTACTTTTAAATAAACACCCTCCTTATCTTCATACCAGGAAATTTTTATATCTGAACCATCAGGTGAATAATTAATGGCATTAAATATCAGGTTTGAAAACGCACTGTCAATCGCTTTTGCATCACCACGAATATTTAAATTCTCATCAATATCCAGAATCAGTTTATGTTTTCGTTCGCCACTAAATAATTCGGCCTCTTCTTTTAATGAATGCAGAATAAAAGGAACTTGAATAACATCACGAATGGGTTCACTGGTTTCATTTTCCAATCGAGATAACATCATCAAATCATCAACCAGATTACGCATACGAGATGATTGGCCTTGCATTAATTTAATATAGCTTTGTAATTCATCTTTATTTTCTGGTGGACTATGCTCAAATTCTTCCAGGAAACCACTCATAACAGTGATAGGCGTGCGTAATTCATGAGAAATATTCGCAATAAAATCGCGTTGCATATCTTCCACTCGTTGAATCAGGGTCACATCACGGATCATCAATAATTGTTGATTATTGCCATAGGGAACAATTCTGATGGTAATTATTTTTTGCTCATCAACCGGTGAAAGCAACTTAACATTCTTTGGTTTTTCACTGAGATTGTAATAACGAATAAAATTTGGGTGTCGAAGTAAATTCGTTATCCGTTGCCCAACATCGGCAGGATAATTTAAATTAAGCAGTTTAACGGCTGCATCATTCCACCATTCAATTTCACCGTTTTCCTGTAAAATGACAATACCATCGGGCATGGCTTTGGTTGATTCTTTAAAGCGGGAAAGCAAATTAACCAGACGTTTATTACGATTTCGCTGTTGTTTTTGTAACTGATAGAGGCTATTAAATAAATCACCGAATATTCCAAGCGATGTTGGTGGTGAGTATTTTTTGCCTTTTTCAAACCAGCGAATAAAAGAACGAAGGTTGTAGAGATACCATACTACAATAGAAAATAAAACCAGACAGACAATGAGCAAAACATTATCCAGCAATAACCCAATAATTACCGAAGCAATTAGAAGCCAGATTATTCGCCACACTTCAGTTAGCCAAACATTATTCAAGACTACTTCTCTTTTGCAGAAAACCGGTAACCTGATCCCCGCACCGTTTGCACAAGGCTGTCATAACCGTTACTCGAGATGACTTTGCGTAACCGCCGAATATGAACATCAACCGTGCGTTCATCAATATAGACATTTTCACCCCAAACATAATCCAGTAATTGTGAGCGTGAATAAACCCGCTCTGGATGAGTCATAAAAAAGTGCAATAATCGGTATTCCAAAGGGCCGAGATTGACAGACTCATTGTCGATAGAGACACGTTGACTTACCGGATCTAAAACCAAACTCTTAACAGTTATCGAATCGCCACTATTATCAGGTTTGGTGCGTCGCAGAATTGATTTGATTCGAGCAACCAATTCCTTGGTTGAAAATGGTTTAGTGATGTAGTCATCAGCTCCAGCTTCCAGAGCCTGAATCATATCCTCTTCTTCGGTTCGTGCAGTCAGCATGATAATCGGCGTTTCACTCGTATTGTCATCTTTTCGAAGCTGTTTGGCATAATCAATACCGCTAATTCCCGGTAACATCCAATCCAGCAGGATAATATCCGGAACTTGCTTTTGGATACACTGCTTTGCAACAGTCACTTCACTCGCCACCAGCAACTCAAAACCAGCCCGTTCTAATGAAAATTGCAACATTTCCCGAATAGCCGCTTCATCTTCAACGAGTAAAACCAAACTATTATCCGACACAAAATGCCTCTCGTCCTGTTGAATATTTACTTATAAATTGCATATTATTATATTACAGCGGAGTAATGTTACAGAGATATGACAATATAACGCAAAATTTCGGATATTAAGCCGTACGTAACAAAAATGTGACATTTGGCATTCCACTACGGTATCCAACATACTATTATATAGGCTATTGTTTATAATTATAAAAAATCTAAAATTCACTTAAATCCAGAGGAATGTATGTATTTGACCCCCTTTCGTATAGTAATAATATTAACAATCAGCATTTTAAGCTATAGTGCTAATGCGCTTGCTCAAGATAAATACGTCACTGATATATTACGCATCACCCTACGAACCGGTCCCAGTAATGACAATAAAATCATTAAAACACTACACAGTGGTGCAAAACTGGATATTCTGGATGAAGATGAAGACACCGGGTACACCATGGTTCGCCTCGAAGATCAAACGGAAGGTTGGGTTCGCTCACAATATTTACAGGATGAACCAGTCGCACGTAACATTCTGGATACAGCAACATCACAAGTTCAGTTATTAAAAGAAGAGCTTTCAACGCTGAAAATTAAAACTGAAAAATTAAGCACGAATAAAAATGAACTAGAAACAGAACGAAACAATTTGCTTAATGCAAAAACTGATTTAGAAAAAGAAAATCGACATTTCAGTAAAATTGCTAGTCGTCCCATTGAACTCGATAATGACAATAAAAAATTGAAAAAATTAAATGTCACATTAGAGCATGATTTACAACGCCTGACGCAGGAAAACCAAATTCTTAAAGATCAAGATAGCCGCACCTGGTTCATTGCTGGCGCAGCAGTTTTATTATTTGGTATGCTAATTGGAATTATTTTTCCAAAAATTAAAATGAAAAGAAAAAGTTCCTGGGATTTTTAGTTTAAAATAAGCCTAACAATATCATGACAAAAGTAGTTCCTTCATTATTAACGATGATGAATGAATTAATCGCTACGCCATCGATTAGTAGTGTTAATCCATCGTTTGATCTCAGCAATCTAAATATAATTAATTTACTGGCAGACTGGCTCGAAAACTCGGGCTTTGCTGTTGAAATATTACCAATTCCCAATCAAAAAAATAAAGCGAACTTAATTGCCACATTAGGCACTGGTTCTGGTGGCTTAGTACTTTCGGGGCATACAGACACGGTGCCTTATGATGAAGGTCGTTGGCAACATGATCCTTTTAAAATAACCGAAGACAATAATAAATTATACGGTTTAGGCTCCGCGGACATGAAATCTTTTATAGCCCTTGCCATAGAAGCTGCACGAAGCTTAACAGAAAAAGATTTAAAACAACCATTAATTATTTTAGCAACGGCAGACGAAGAAAGTTCAATGTCGGGAGCTCGGGATCTTGTCAAACGACAATTACCAAAAGCACGTTTTGCTGTTGTTGGTGAGCCTACCAGTTTAAAGCCCATTCATGCCCATAAAGGTATTTTGATGGAATCCATTACTATTACAGGTCAATCTGGACACTCAAGTGATCCGGCTTATGGTCATAATGCGATGGAAGCAATGATGGATGTAATGCAGGCCATTAAACAATGGCGTAGTGAATTACAGGCTAAACATACTGACAATCGATTTTTAGTAGCTGTGCCAACACTCAACTTTGGACACATCCATGGTGGCGATAATCCAAATCGAATTTGTGGTGAGTGTGAATTACAAATTGACTTGCGACCATTACCCGGAATGAGTCTGATAGAATGTCGTGAAGAATTATCGAAACGTTTATCGAATATTATTGATACAACTAATTACAAAATAAATATTAAATCGCTGATTCATGGAACTGAATCAATGTTGACGCCGACCTCGTCTGCTATAATTAAAGCATCAGAAAAATTAACGGGCAACATGGCCGAAACTGCTGCTTATTGCACTGAAGCCCCTTATTATAATTCAATGGGGATAGAGACGGTTATACTCGGCCCCGGAAGTATTGCTCAAGCACACCAACCTGATGAGTTTATTGAAACGGCATCACTTGAACCAACAGTGTCGTTATTAAAGAGTTTAATTGAAAAGTTTTGCATTACAACGCAACCTAATAAGGATATTACGGTCTAAGCTTTTATGAACAAGGTCAAAATAACATCACTCTATAGTATTGCTTTAATTCTCATTTTGGTTCTAACTTCCTGTGCCATTAGCAAGCCACCTTCAATGTTACAACTTCCTGATTCAGCACCGCTAGTACCACTTCAGTCAACTGATCTAAAACCCTTTATTGGTGAAACAGTCCGTTGGGGTGGAACCATTATAGAAACCAAAAATGGCAAAGATAGTTCACAAATTATTATATTAGGTTATCCACTTGATGAGCAGGCTCGACCGAAAACACAATCACGAACCAATACCCGTCGATTTATTGCAAGTTTTAAACAGTTCATTGAACCAAATACCTATGTCAATAAAACCGAAATTACGGTCATTGGAAAGCTGGATCGAATTGAAGAAAGCAAAATCGGTGAATTTAATTATGAATATCCGGTGGTAGCTGTTGAGAGCCACTTTCTTTGGCGAAAATCCGATGTTTATGGCGATGGTCCCTATCGTTATGACAGTTACTATCCCTATTACGGCTACTACCCTTATTACAATCCTTACTACTATCCGCTTTATTGGGGATATGGTGGACATCACCTTCACTGATAATTTCCACACATGCTGCCCCAAATGATCAAACAATGATCAATCCAGCCACGTTTAACTCATCCAGTATCATCAATTAAGCTAAATTTCTAAAATTTACTGTCATATCAGGATCTTATCTGCGATACTTATAGCAGATTCACAGATAATCTGTATATACTCTATACAAAGATCATAATACCAGAAATTTTAAATGTTGAAAAAGACTGA
>CAYOHQ010000120.1:0-9166 GCA_964403805.1 uncultured Thioalkalispiraceae bacterium
GTACTGTTTTCAGGAATTATTGATGGCAATAAAATTGTTGGATCGATTTGTATTTACCTGTTAATGGGCTTCATCTGGTGTTTCTTGTATTTAATTATTCTAAATTTTGAACCTGATGCATTTAACGGATTAAGCGCTGCAAGCTGGTATCAAAATTTCCCGGAAGTTACTTATTTCAGTTTTGTCACCATAACCACGCTAGGTTATGGTGACATTTCTCCAAAACTACCACTAGCTCGATTTTTTGTTTTCATGGAAGCTATTGTGGGTGTTTTCTACATGGCCGTATTAGTCGCTAGCTTAATCGGCGTTCGAATGGCTGAACATAATAAACATCATTAAATAAAAGTATCTGGAATAAAGGAAATTTAAGAATGTCAGAACATGAAAAAGATAAAACCAATAAAAATGCCGATCCAGTTAAACGAATAACAAAAATAATTCTTTATATCGTTGCATTTTTATTTCTCTGGTATGTAGTATCTGATCGCCTTGCTCCCTGGACCGACCAAGCCCGGATACAAGCCTATGTCATTCCTATTGTGCCACAGGTTAATGGTCGAGTTGAAACTGTCGAAGTTACTCAAAATCAGGCAGTAAAAGCCGGCGAGTTATTACTGGAAATTGATCCATCCGATTATGAGTTGGCAGTTCAAAAAGCCAATTCCGAATTACAAATAGCCGGGCAAGATATCGGTGCAGATACCGCCTCGGTATCAACTGCTCAGGCAAAACTGGTTGAAGCACAAGCTAACCTCAACCACATGCTAGTACAAAGTAAACGCGTCTATGAGGTTGTGAAGAAAGGTGTATTGCCTCAATTTGAAGCCGATAGAGCAACCGCTGCAGTAGCAACGGCAAAAGCGAAAGTTGTGAGTGCGCAATCAGAATTGGAAAAAGCAAAATCCACCTTAGGCAAAAAAGGCCAGGACAATCCAAAAATTCAAGCGGCTATCGCCGCATTAAAACAAGCTCAACTTGATCTATCACGTACCAAAATAGTTGCACCGTCCGATGGTGGTATTACTAATTTAAAAATTGATAATGGTCACTATGCAAAAAAAGGATCAGCGGTAATGACTTTTATTAGTATTGATGAAGTCTGGATACAAGCAAATTTACGTGAAAATAGCATCGCTAATATCAAAAAAGGAAATGAAGTTGAAATTGCTTTGGATGTTGCCCCGGGTCGAATATTTAGTGGTAAAGTCAGCAGTGTTGGTTTTGCCGTGAAACAGGATTCGGGTGGTGCTGTGGGCGATTTAGAAACCATTAAAGGTGACAGTGGCTGGTTGCGAGATGCACAACGCTTTCCGGTTATTATTACATTTGATGATGATAGTTCACGTGGTCTGCGCCGATTGGGTGGACAAGTTGACGTTCAGGTTTATACCGGTAATAACTGGATTATCAATGCACTGGGATGGATATGGATTCGTGCGATGAGTTGGTTTTCTTATATTTATTAATCTATAGATAATGAATATATTCACATCGACATTGCAACGCTTGACTATTTTTCAAAATAATAAAAATATTTTAACCTCGATTCGCGATTTATATTATGACATCCGTAGTAATCAACAATCCATTCGCGTTATGCGCTTTGCGATGGGTGTTACATTTGCAATAGCCGTTTCCGCTGCTATTGACTGGCCGCTGGCATTTTTAGTACCGATATTAACATCGATATTTTTAGCCATGCCAATTCCCCGCATCGGGTTGCACGCCGGACTTAAAAACATGCTCTATACTATTAGCGCATTTTTTATAGGAGTGGTATTCACTTTATTTTTATTACCCTACCCGCTTGCTTATATTCCAATGTTAGCACTGGTATTGTTTAATCTGTATTACATGCTCAATCGAGGCGGTTCTTTTTGGTTTGTGTTGATGGCATTACTGGCGACATTAATATTACCAATGCTTGGTAATAATAATGAAGGTTTAGCAGCAGGATTCGCACTTGGATTTGTTTTTTCAGGCTGGATAACAATTTTAATGATTTGGTTTGCATTTCTGTTAATTCCTGATCCACCGGATACACCAGCGTTACCCAAAAAGCCCGGACTACAAACCGGTTTTTCAGCACCTGCTGCCCAAGCAGCACTAAAAAGTACGGTGGTGGTATTACCACTGGTTGTTTTATTTATCGCGTTTAATTTAGTCGAGCTAATTGTTGTGATGGTTTTTACTGCAATATTCACACTAGCTCCCGATGTGAGTAAAGGCAAAGCCGCCGGTATAAACTCCTTGAAATCGACCTTGATTGGCGGTTTTTATGCCTTTATTGTTTATAATTTACTGGTAGCTGTTCCTCAGTATCATTTTTTTATTGTGCTTATGTTTTTAACAACTCTGGTTTTCGCCAGCGCTATTTTTTCTGATAAGCCAAATGGAAAATATTATGCATCGGCATTTTCTACCCTGTATATCCTGGTTAACTCAAGCCTTGCTGAAGGAGCCGATTTCTCCTCAGCATTTATTCTACGGTTTACTTTTATTTTATTAGCAACACTGTATGTTGTTTACTCTCTTATGCTATTTGAACGCTATTGGCCTCAAGGAAAGCTCGACGACTAAATACGCCTCACTCAAGCACACAAAGCTAGGATGCTGTGATAATAATTGATACTATTAGACTAATTTCTATCTGAGGTAAAAAATATGTTTCTACAGTTAAAAACAAGATTTTATTTATTCGTTTTTGCCCTACTGATTTTTCAAATAAATAGTGCAGCTGCTGAAACCGAAATAACACCGATGCTTGGATATCGAATTGGTGGCGAATTTAATCAGGTTAGTAGTACCGCAACCCTTAAATTTGATGAATCTGAATCTTATGGTCTTGTGGTTGACATTGATTACAATAAATACCAACAAATCACACTATTATACAGTAGACAGGATACCGCTTTAAGCTCATCTACCGCACTTGTTGTTAATCCGTTATTTGATGTCGATGTTGAATATTTTCACATCGGAGGAAATCAAATCTGGATCAAAGATAAAATGCGCCCATTCTTTGGCGCTACGGCCGGTGCTACTCACTTTAGTGCACAGGGGCGAAATTCTACCACCAAATTCTCTTTAAGCATTGGTGGCGGTAGTAAATTCTTTTTAACCAAGCGAGTGGCATTAATGGTTGGCCTGCGTGGTTATGCGACATTTGCAAGTAGTTCATCATCGATATTTTGTGGCCCTAACGGTTGTGCAGCATCAATATCAGGCAGTGCCCTGTTTCAATTTGAAGCCAATGCCGGTGTCACTTTTCGATTTTAATCACTAGTTAATAAACCGAAAGCAAATTTATGTTTAAAAATACATTTTTAAATCTCTCCCTGGTTTGCCTAATAAGCATCTTTGCTAATTTTGTACTCGCTGAAGAAGTGCAATTACTCCAGACTGTCGATACCAATAGCCCTCGCGATACTTTAAAGAGTTTTATTGATTCAGTTAATATGGCCTATACCGAAAGTATTGCCATTCAAAAAACCTATATGCGCTCCAGTAAACTCTATCTTAGCGAGCAAGAAGATAATCAACTAGATAAACAACGTGTCCGAATAAGTTATGCAAAACGTACTTTAAATCTCAGTGATTTACCAAATGCACTTTCTCAGAAAATTGCTATGGATAAAATTCTGGAGCTGTATGAAGTACTTTCTCGTATCGAACTACCGGATATTAAAACAATACCCGGATTAGAAGAAATGGAGCAGTACGAATTTAAGAACTGGACCATTCCGGGAAGTGATATCACAATTTCACGTGTCGAAAAAGGCGCTCGTGCAGGTGAATATTTGTTTTCGCCGGAAACAGTTGCTCAGCTTTCTGATTTTTATCAAATTATTAAAAATGAACCTTACAGAGATAGTGCAATTCCGGGCATTTATGATACTTATCATTACGGAACCGCAGGTCTACGTAATATTATTCCTTACAGATGGATTATAAATTTACCCGATTGGCAAACATATCTGATATTGGATCAACCCACGTGGCGTTGGATTGGAATTTTTTTATTATTACTACTGACTTCAATTACGGTGATCACAGTACACCGATTAGGAAAACGATGGTCTAACAAGAATTCAGAAAATCAATTTCGCAAACTATTAACCGATTTAATCTGGCCTACGAGCTTGTTATTCTTAATCCCTCTAAATATACGTGTACTTGAAATTAATTTACGTATTAGTGAAATTATCTTTGCCCCATTTACAATAACATTGTGGATAATATTCACAATTAGCCTTACCTGGGTTGTCTGGTCAAGCGGCAATATTGTTGCCGAAAAAATTGTACAGTCCAAAGACTTGTTAAAAGGTGGAATCGACAGCCAATTAATTCGATTAGGACTTCGGCTGATTAGTTTTATACTCGCGGTTGCGGTAATCGTGGTTGGCACCCAAAAATTGGGGCTACCAGCATACTCGGTAATAACCGGCCTGGGTGTTGGTGGTGTCGCGGTCGCTTTTGCAGCGAAAGACAGTGTTGCCAATCTTTTAGGTTCACTTGTAATTATGTTTGAAAAACCGTTTCGTGTTGGTCACTGGGTTAAAGCCGGTGATGCAGAAGGCACGGTCGAGAGTGTTGGTTTTAGAAGCACACGGATCCGAACATTTTATAATTCTGTGCTATCAATTCCTAGTGATAAGTTAATCAATACAGTTGTTGATAATATGGGCATGCGTAATTTACGGCGCGTACGATCGACTTTTTATATCCACTACAATACTGATGCTCAAAAAATTGAAGATTTTATTACCGGTTTAAAAAATATAATTGCAGAAAGTGAATTCACCAGTGATGAAAACATTCAAATCGCATTTCATGGTTTTGCAACTTATGGCCTTGAAATTTTACTCAGTTTCTTTCTAACTGTATCGGATATTAATTCTGAACTACGCGAACGACAAAATATTATGATAGCAATTCTAAAACTGGCAGATTCAATGTCAATCGAATTTGCAATACCGGCAAATCTAAATGAAACGGCGTAACTTCTTAAAAACCATTGGCCTGTCAGGTCTGGCATTAACGTCCAGTGCTTGTCAATATATACCGCGTTACGGATTATTTAACCCCTGTTACAAAACCGGTCTACCAAAGCAATTAGCTGAACACGATCTGGTTCAGGAAATCTGGAACGATATTGATACCAGTCAAGTTTGGGATTGCCATACCCATCTCATTGGAATGGGTGATAGTGATTCTGGTATCTGGCTAAATCCGGACATGAAATCCTTATTACACCCGATTTTTTACACCAAATTTAAATTTTATATTAACGGATCTTGTGCCGTCCCTAATGAAATGGAAACATTGGATGAAGCCTTTGTTAATCGCCTGGTTCACTTACATCGTGGCATGCCTGAAGACTTTCGATTTTGCTTATTAGCTTTTGATTATCACTATAATGAAAAAGGCGAAATCGTTAAAGAATACAGCACATTTTATACACCCAATAAATACGCAGCCAAAATAGCAAAGAAATTTCCAAAACAATTTGAATGGATAGCATCAATACATCCTTATAGAGAAGATGCTATTGAAGCTTTGGAGTTTGCGGTAAAACACAATGCTCGCGCTGTTAAGTGGTTGCCAGCAGCGATGGGAATAACACCGGACAGTAAATTGTGTGATGAATTTTATCAAGCGCTGGTTAAACACAACATGCCACTATTAACTCACGTTGGAGCTGAACAGGCTGTGGAAGTTCCGGGGGGTAAACGAAATGAAAATCCACTATTATTCCGTCGCGCACTGGATCATGGTGTTCGGGTTATTTTCGCCCATTGTGCAACCTTAGGTGAAAGTACCGACCTTGATAAAGGTGAAAACGGCTCGGCTATTGCCAATCTTGATTTATTTGCCCGAATGATGTCCGAAACAAAATACGAAAAATTACTCTACGGTGATATATCGGCCATAACTCAGGTAAACCGGGATAAGGAACAAATTGAGAAAATTATAACAAACGAACAATGGCATTCGCGCTTACTCTACGGTTCGGACTATCCTCTACCCGGTGTCATGCCAGTTTTTTCACCTCATAACTTTTCTGATTGGGGCTTGTTGCCTGAAAAAGAAGCCGATCTGATTGCTGACATACGTGAATACAATCCTGCATTATTCGATATAATGTTAAAACGACGCTTAAAAGTTAATGGCAAGCATTTTTCAACTCAGGTATTTGAATCACGACGTTTTTTTGAAAAAACTTAACAAGTACAATGCATCAAATTAGAAATAATTACTAAATTTTTTAAGCAGCCGCTCGCAACTCGCTTGGTGATTTACCCGTCCAACGTTTGAATGCTCTGGTAAAATTACTGGTTTCTGAAAACCCTAACAAATAACTAATTTCTGTAATACTCAAAGCTGAATTTTCAACGTATTGTACTGCAAGACAACTGCGGGTCTCTTCTAAAACACGTTTATAACTGGTTCCTAAATCGGATAATTTTCGCTGCAAACTACGCTTACTTACATGTAATTCACTGGCAATCATATCTTCATTTACAGCACCGGACGATAATAAATCAACCAATGCGACTTTAACCTGATTAACAATATCAGCACGATCCAGCTTTGCTAAATGTTCCATAATAATTTTATCATTATTATGAGCAAGCTCGGCTTTGGCACTGGATAATTTTTTTTCTAGTTGACCGGCATCAAAGGTGAACCCGGTTAATTCAGATGAAAACGTGATAGGTGCACCAAAATAGTCAACCAGTTGCTGCTCATAATCAGAAGATTCTCTTTTCATTAACACCCTATTTGGTGAAAAATTATCACCATAACTCATGCGACATAACTTTATTAGCGATGCCAAGGCTGCATCGGCTGCCAGATAGCTTACGTCATAACTAACATCAGTTTTTAATTTAATATTAAATAGGTA
The DNA here is from genome assembly GCA_964403805.1 of uncultured Thioalkalispiraceae bacterium. Taxonomy (GTDB): domain Bacteria; phylum Pseudomonadota; class Gammaproteobacteria; order UBA6429; family Thiohalophilaceae; genus CAYQUC01. The sequence goes on from CAYOHQ010000120.1 coordinate 6,914, forward strand.
TTCATGTTTTTGTTTTTCAAAAAACACATCCACGCCATTACTGACAAGTCGAATGTAACGTTGATAGCGTTCCAATGCATCTTTAAGTGTACTACTGGCAAACCACGAATAACCAAAAGCATGAAATGTAGTTGGTTGGATAAATTTGACCAATTTTAAACCAAAACACGGATCATTAGTTTCTTCCGCTAAAATCGTCCACAACTTTGCCATAATTTCATAAGAATAGCGTGCATTCGGATCTCCAAGTAATTTAGGATCTGCGCCGGCTCTTTGAAACAATTCAATATGAGTGATACCAGCTTCATCCGCAGCTTTAGCTATCACAATTGCCCATGTTGAAATTGTAGACGGGTACATAGTACATTTCCTTTGACACTTCGAAACTAAAATTGTAATTAAATACTGTATTCTGTTTTTTTAAATTACATCAAAATATCTATTCAGATCATTCAGCTACATCCACCTGAGGTACATCATTATTCAACCAGGCAATAAATAACTCATAGCCCAACGCTAACACAACCGCACCAATAAATAATCCGATAATTCCGGATAACATCATTCCACCGATTGCGCCTAATAAAATAACCAACATCGGTGTCGACATACCTCGGCCCAGGAATAATGGTTTTAAGAATCCATCACTGCTACTAACAATAATGCACCACACAGTAAAAATAATAGCCGGCGTTGTATCTGCATACGAAAAGACATAAGCAACAATCGGCCCCAAAATAATAATCGGAGGAAGTTGCGCGATAGCCAAAACTAAAACAACTATGGTCCATAATCCCCACGCAGGGACATCCATAAAATACAGACCTATTGCAGATAATACTGCTTGAATAACCGCAACACCCAATACACCCTGTGCTACGCTACGAATAGTGGCAATAGTAAGATCGTTAAACTTTTTACCATTTGCTTCTCCAGCAAGACGCTGTGATATCTTCAATGCGGTACTGTGTCCCCCTGCAGCCATTGCTAGAAAAATACCCGATATGATAATCGATAAAATAAACTGCAAAACCGTACCGCCGGCACCAGCTGCTGCTCCAATAATTATCTTGCCAATTTTTTTAACTTCAACCGAATAGGTTTTTAAGGTATTTTCAATATTATTTGCAGCTTGTGACCAAACTTTAAAAACTTTTTCTCCAATTAAGGGCCATTCACTCACACTCTTATTCGGTGGAGGAATAACTAAAGTACCCTTTTGTACATTTTCAGTTATTTTTTTCGATGAATCGATTAGTGACCCGGAGATCATCACGGTCGGCGTGATTAATAGCCCAAGCATTACGATAGTGTAGACAGTAGCGGAAAGTTTATTACGATCACCCATCATCACTTTAAGTTTTGTAAATAACGGATAAATTGCGACTGCAATAATAATGCCCCAGATCACTGGAAGGATAAACGGCCTGACAATATCAAGGCACCAAGATAACAGCAGAATCACCAAACCAAGTCGAATTGCGGTTTCGATTACCTGCATGGTAAAACCATTATTTGTAGTACTATTGCCTGTGTCCATAAACCCTCCAATAACAATATTGACAATACATTTATAATATTTTTTTACATAGTGCCACTTTAATCAGCAATGATGCAATAGAATATTGAAACTAATATCAGCCTAATTATTACACCACCCTCTGATGCTATTGGTATACCACTATTGGAAATATTAAAAATACTTTATTGAAACTGATCGATAAGTAATTATTTTAAGCATTGTTTAGGAAGTGGATCAAATCCCTTAAATGCTTTACGGCAGGCGCTCTCAAACAATCCTTCAGATTTGATTTCTTTTAAAGCAGTTGCAATCAGTGGAACTAATTTAGCGTGCTTCTTGTTTAAATAAATATATATGCCCGTTTCAGCAAGTGATGGTTCAATGATGTGAATATTTTTAATGCCCATGTGTCTTGCTAAGGTAATTCCTTCCCAACGTCGATAAATAGCAATATCAATGCGCCCCTTATCCAACATGGTAAGTAACTGTTCAGCATTATTTGCCGTATTCGTTCTTGTTCCTGCCGGGATATTTTTTTCAACGATTTTGTATCCACGAATATAGCCTACAATATAGGGCTTTAAATTTTTCCAATTTGCATTAGTCAACTTGGCATTTCTAGTAAATGCTACAAAATGATGTTCTACTAATTTCTCTTCAACAGGTATTAAATTTTTATATATCTTTTGAATTCCAGCTACCCTGCTCACTTCACCATCTTCAATTCCATT
>CAYOHQ010000121.1:0-9095 GCA_964403805.1 uncultured Thioalkalispiraceae bacterium
AAATAATATCATTATATTAGCCTTAAATGCGTCAATCGAGGCCGCTCGTGCGGGTGAAGCCGGGCGTGGCTTTGCCGTTGTTGCAGACGAAGTAAAAACACTGGCGAATCAATCTGAAAATTTAAGTGCCAGTTATAAAGATAATTTACACAAGAACGATATGATTGCAACGGCAACATTTCAAGACATTCAGGCCAGCGGCAAAATGATTATTACTTCAATTCATGCCATCGAAACAAAGCTGAATAATTTAAAATGAGTGTTCAAATATGCTGACTCAAAATGCAAAAGACGGATTCAATGAGTTACTTGGAGTTTGTTTAAACGAATCATTAAAATCATCAGAATTTTCAGACTGGACGATTAAAACATTTGATAATAAAACCATTAATAAAAAAGAAGTATTTATGTTAACAATATCATCGAATGCTTTTCGATTATTTTTGATTTTGCATTTTAGTAATAATGAAACAACCAGTAATTTTGTTGCTAAACTGTTAAAAGTAGAGGCCGATAAACTAGAGTCACGACGTTTCTACGATTATTTAGGTGAAATTGGCAATGGTTTTTGTGGTATTTACAAACGTGAATTAGGTAAATATTTTCCTTTCCTGGGCATGTCGACACCCAATTTGATGGTTAGTGAAACATTAGATCATTTATCGATATGGAATCATGAGTATGAAACACACTGCCAGGCTATATCAGAAGGCAATGTCAATTTTTACGGTAGTATTTACGTATCGACATACGATGACGTTGATTTCAAATATGTAACAAATTCATTGGATGAAGATGTTGATTCAGGTGAACTGGAATTTTTTTAACATGAAAACAAGGTTACGAGGTATAACATGGCTAATGCAACTGAATTAAATTCCTATACCGATGGTGATGAGAATCATCCTGAATTACTCACTAAAATTATTGTCATTGAATACGACAAAAAAATACTTGAAACCATGAAAAAATTTTTAGACGAAAATAAAATAATTGGTTATAAAGTTACAAAATCACAAGTATTAAAAGTTTTAAAATCGAAAGTTGATCTGGGTGCCATTTTTATACCCGAAGTTGATAATCGTGGTAATAGTAATATTGAGCTCGCATTAGAAATTAATAAAGCCAGACCCGAGTTGCCTCTATTTTTAAGACGAGACTCTAGCAATAATATTGATGATCTAGATTCTAAAACACAACTTCTGTTTTCTGGTGCCTTTATCGCAACCCAATATGATCACCTAAAAGAATTGCTAGACACTTTTTTATTTACACGACATTACCCCACTGACTTTGTTAATAATGTTAAATCATTATCACTCGATGCGTTTAATTCAACATTTAAAGGCATGTCAATATCAGTTGATTCACCTTATATAGTCAAAGATAAAATTATTTATGGTGAATTATTTAGTTTAATGCCGTTAGAAAGTAGCTGGTTCCGCGGTTATATGATGCTTCAATCGAATGAAGACAATATTATGGATGTCATTAAAGAGAAGAAAACAATGCTTAATCCAATGGAACCTAATTTTCGTCATGTCAATGCTATCCTGGGTGAATTGTCTAATATGATCTGGGGTAGCTTTAAGCATAATTATGGTATTACTTTTGATGATGATGTTGGACGTATTCGAGTTGAAGTACCTACCATCATAAATCATTCCCGTAATTTTATTTCGTTTGGAACGGATGATCCACAACTTTGCTTTAAATACACCCTTACCGATCCAGAAAATAATTTAAAACCAATTATTATTTACCAAAAATTTGTATTTAGTCTTGAATGGTCACCTGAAAAATTTAAAGAAAATGAAATCAATGTTGATGAATTGATTGACAATGGTGCTCTAGAATTATTTTAAATAACAACCGATATTAAAAGGAGTAAGAAATGGCTCAAATATTAGTAGTAGACGATTCAGACGCTGTGCGGTCTGAAGTAAGTGGCTTTTTAAGTGACAATGGCTTTGATGTTGCAACCGCAGTTGACGGCAAAGACGGCTTATCCAAGGCTGGGGACAGTGGCTTAAAATTAATTTTTGCCGATGTAAACATGCCGAATATGGATGGCTTAACCATGGTTGAAAAAATTCGTGGTGATCTGGGAAATAGCAGTGTCAATATTATCATGCTAACTACCGAAAGCGATGCCAGCATGAAAGAGCGCGGTAAAGCCGCTGGTATTAAAGGTTGGATTGTAAAACCATTCAATGGCGCTAATGTGCTTGATGCGGTTAAGAAAATGGTCGGATAGATCGACTTAATTAAATAGAATTTATTAATAAACAGGAGAAATTCATGGGTATCGTAATTGCCATCATATTAATCTTAATGTTGAGTTTTATTTTTATTGATATGCTCGCAACAATTTTTTCAGGGTTATGCATTTTATGCCAATTTATTAAGAATCGTTCTCATATAACGCACTCGTAATTGTCAATTTTCAATACGAATCCATTCAATAATTTAATATAAGCGTTCTATTATTTAATAGTTCATTATTTCCTATAATTCATCATTATTTACTTTATCTTAGCTAAAGCTACTTAACATTCTGCCGCTAAAAATAAAACTATCTATTAATTTACAAAGGAACCCGGAAATGAAAAAGTTATTATTATTAATATCGGTCATATCTGTTTCACTATTTGGCCTTTCAATTGCTCAAGCAGCAGAAGTTAAAGTGGGTGTGATGGCGTCTCGAGGTAATTTAAAAGCCATGAAACGCTGGACTGATGTTGGAAAATACCTATCCGCAGAAACCGGTACTAAAATAAAAATTGTGCCGTTAAAACCAAACAAAACGATTGATGCAGTATCGGCGGGTAAGGTCGAATACATGCTGGCGAACCCGGTTTTAACCGTTGCCATGCAGGAAAAACTCGGAACATCACCATTGGTTACCATGAAGAAAAAATCCGGTCCTCATTTTGCCGGTGTCATTATTGCTAAAAAAGGCAGCGGCATCACTAAAGCCGAAGATTTAAAAGGTAAAAAAGTGATGGGCTACAAATTCAAGCGTTCCGCTGCAGCTTATGTGTTTCAAGTAAAATATTTAATGGATAAGGGAATTGATCCCCACAAAGATTTTGCGGAATTTAAAGAAGCTAAAGGTCAAGATGATATCGTGTTAGCAGTGAAAGCAGGCAGGTATGATGCTGGAATGGTGAAATCAGGATTACTAGAAGCCATGGCAAAAGAAGGCAAAGTTAAGATGTCGGATTTTGTTGTAATCGATCCACAAAAAGACGGTTTAACGGCAGTTCATACCACAAAATTATATCCAAACTGGTACATGAGCTCCACCAAGAAAGCCAATCCGGAATTGTCTAGTAAAATTAAATCTGCATTATTAAAATTAAGTAGTGATAACGCCGCAAGTAAAAAAGCCAAAATTGCTGGCTTCGTTGATCCCTTAAGTCTGGACGATTTAAAAGTCACCTTAAAAGCATTAAAACTGCCACCTTATAATTAAGGATTTAAATTTATCATTAAATCAGGCACACCCAGCAACACGAATAAATAGTGGGTGTGCCTAAAATAAAATAATTAGCACGTAGGTCATTTATGAATATCTTCAAAAAAATTGATATCGCCGGTAAATTTACAATCGGATTAATTGTATCCATGTCAATAACATTTGCCATCGCGGGTGGAATGATATTAACACTGCAATCCAGTGCATTTGATGATTTATTGCAATCATCAAATGAGACAACACAAACTATGTTTGACGAAAATAGCGAAGATGCAAAAAGTGTGCTTACCGCTAAAATAGAAAATTTTGCCTCATTATTGGCAGCCATATCACCCAATGCCATTGCCGAATCTGAAATTTCGACTCTTAACATTTATGCAAACGAAGTGTCTGCTGACGATGATGTTAGTTATGTTGCTTTTATTGACGCTGATAGTAATTTACTGAACGCTCTGGATGATAAGTCCGTCATTAAAAAGGGTCGACATGTAGTCACTAAAATAATATCCGAGGACTTTGAATTGGGTGAAGTTGTCGTTGGCTATACCTTCGATCAGTTAAACACGAAACTGGCAATAGCCAAGGCTCAAAATACAGCGAATATTGAGAAAATGAATAATGCCCGTGATAGTGCTTTACACACAGCTACAATTAGTATGACCATTGCACTAACATTAAGTGGTGCTGTAATCATATTCACCTTGCTCTGGATGTTTCGCATTATGATCGTTAATCGCCTTAAAGTGCTTGAAAGCAACATGCATGATATAGCCGAAGGTGAAGGTGATTTAACAAAACGCATCAGCGTTAAAGGCCATGATGGAATTGATCGGGTTGGCAATTATTTCAATTTATTTTTAGATAAAATTCACCAGGCTATTTCACAAGTGAATGATGCTACCGTTCAAATCGAATCGGCTTCAAGCCAGATGACCGGTATCACCGAAGAAACCACCATCGCTATTAACGCCCAACAATCTGAAACCGAACAAGTCGCCACAGCCATAAACGAAATGGCCGCCACAGTGACTGAAGTGGCACGCAGTGCAACCGAGGCAGCCTCCGCTGCCAGAGAAGCCGATGAACAATCCAATGATGGCCAAAAAGTTGTTAACGACTCTATAGAATATATTGGAAAGCTTGCCGGTGATGTTGAAAATGCAGCCAATGTAATTGAAAATTTAAAATCCGATAGCCAGAGTATCGGTGGGGTATTGGATGTTATTCAGGGCATTGCCGAACAAACAAATTTATTGGCGCTCAATGCCGCGATTGAAGCTGCCCGTGCCGGCGAACAAGGTCGTGGTTTTGCAGTTGTGGCCGATGAAGTCCGAACACTAGCCCAACGCACCCAGGAATCAACCACCGAAATTAAGGCTATGATTGATAAACTGCAAGCCGGTGCTGAAAACGCTGTAACAGTAATGAGCCAGGGTCGTGAGCAAGCACAAAAAAGTGTCGATAAAGCCAATGAAACCGGCAGCTCTCTTGAAGCCATTACTGCTGCCGTTGCCACAATTAATCTAATGAATACTCAAATAGCCAGTGCCGCTGAAGAACAAAATGCCGTAGCGGATGAAATTAATAAAAATATTACCAAAATAAGTGACCACGGTGAACAAACTGCGAATGGTGCAAATCAGACTGCAGTTGCCAGCTCTGAACTGAATAGTCTATCGGCTGAACTTAGTTCTTTAATGCAGCAATTTAAAATTTAGCCATTCATTACTGTTCAACTGATCGATATCAATTTCTTCGCAAATTTATCATAAATCGAGATACACTACTGACCTGATTTTATCTTTACTAATTCGCATCGAATAGACCGACCACCACCCGCTAATTCTTTTATAATTCCTTTTTTTAGTAAGTCAGATAAGTTACGAATTGCATGTAAAACGAATAGTGGTCCAATGGCGAAAATTAGCCACACCTGGACGTAATAATAACAATATCAATATCAATAAGTTACAATATCCTGACCACAACAGTGACTGTCATGTAATAGCAGATGGACATTGCCTATCAAAAAGCCTAGAATTGATTAAGTTAATCAATTTAATCAATACGAGGTGCGCTATGGAAATACTCAACGCCAGTGATGCCAAACGCGAATTCGGTGAAGTCCTCATTAAAGCACAGCATGGTCCCATTGGGATCAACAGGAATGGCAAACCCGTTGCCGTGGTTATCTCGGCTGCTGAATTTGCTCAGCTCGAAGCACTGAAAGAGGAACAGCTGAAAATGGCAATCCAGGAAGGTATCGCCGACTTGCAAGCCGGTAAGGTCACAGATGGCAAAATCGTCATGGACAAATTGCGGAAAAGGGTAAGTGGCTAAGGACATCCCCTGTTATAAATTCGCGGAAAAAGCCGAACGTGATCTTGAAGATATCATCGACTATACCTTCCAGCAATGGGGGGCAGCCCACACCCATACCTATATCGATGGCCTGGAAACGCATGGACAACTTCTTGCCGACAATCCCGATTTAGGTATCAAACGAGAGACGGTATTTAAAGGACTACTCAGCTTTCCCTATGTAAGTCATATCCTGTACTACACGAAACAACCCCACGGCATTACGATTGTACGAGTGCTTCATCAGAATATGGATCCAACAAAACACCTCTAAACCTTCCGATGAAGATTAGATTAGGCGTCAAATCCTGACGGATACCCACAAAAGTGATCATAAATGACTCTCATAATAATTATTGATAAATTTCTTGAGAGTGGTTTTTATCTCTTTGCTAGTTATCAAATTTTCTGTGATGCCATACCCCTAATAGAGGTACTTCACTAGTAGTTCACTCAACCATTAAATCGCCACCTTTCAAAAGCCATTCGACAGTAACTTCTAAAACTGTTGAAAGTGCAAGTAACTCAAAATCGTGAATGTATCGCTCTCCACGTTCTATTTTTCCAATGGCTGTTTGATTTAGATATATTTTATGTTCTTCAAGTGCCACGGCTATATCAATTTGCTTCATCTTTTTTCGTGAACGGGCAATTTTTATTCGATCACCGCAAATATTTTTCTCCATAAGCACCTCACACTCACACATTAGCTTATAGAGAATTACATTTATTAAAAATTACAACTTGCAAAATTAGACTATAATAGCCTATTATAGGCTACATAGTCCTAATTATGTTATTTATGTAATTAAGATACTATGCGTATAAATCAATTTAACCCAGAATGAGAACGTCAATGAATAAGGATTTATCTAAAAACACACTAATTGGTGCTACCTTGGTGGACACACTCGTGAATATCAATTCAGTTTTAATGCTACTTAAAACATTAAATTGTAATAACGATATTTCTGAAAGCACTAGAAATGGCTTATTTTTAATTTACACATCAATCCAAGATTCACTTGAATTTGAAATTAAAAAAGGAGTTACTTGAGAGCCAAGCATTCTGAGTTAGACTTGGTTAAGCTTAAGATTATTCTGTGTGAACGATTTAAAAATACTTTACATAAGCTTAAAACCTGCATTCAAGTTTCTTATATTCTGATTTGCTTGACGATCGTTATTAAAAATTTGATATACTAATAACATCCCCTATAAAACATGGACTGTTAAACATGGATTACCGAGTACCACATGAATTAGCATCTGTATTATCCGACTATCAAAAATATCGTGTCATTTCCAAAAGTCCATCATTCATAACTTTTGATTCCTCAATTAAAGTATTTCAGAAAGGTAATTATGGTTGGCAAGAAATTGATCTGTTTTCTGCAAAAAATAGTCATGATCAACTAGTCGTACAACACATCGATGCCATTCCCAAGCCTGAAAATCGTGGTGGTGGATTTTTTGGCGGTGCCGTCAAACGAATAGCCGATGATTACATCAAAGAGCAAGCTGGTATACTAGCCGAGGCGACAGGCCAAAGCTTCAAATCCAATACCGATGGTTCAGAAAAAACAATTGAAAATGATGGCCAAGATGTATTTCCAATCAAAGGTGCGGCGGAACAGGCCGGTGCCGACATGGCAACCGATTCAGGGCTATCGAGTGCCATTAAAGTGGCCGCTGCGGCCGCCACGTTCAAAGGCGTACTAAAAAATCCGGGTAAAGTTTTTAATAATATTGATGACGTTATTAAAAAAGCAGTCAAGGACACGCGTTCTTCGTCTGAAGCCTTGGGCAAGGCCGGAATGGAACAAGCAAAAAACCGTCTCGGTTTAAAAACGGATGCGCAATTTAAAGATCGTTATCATGGTCCGGATGATCTGGCAAAAGATAAAAAAGGGAAACTGACTGAAATTGAAGCCAAAGGCAATAATAAGAACAGCAAGGCTGTTGCTAAAGATACAAAGGATAATAAACAGGGCTCGGCTGCAAAAAATTTAAATCGCGCTGAAAAGATGGCAGGTAAACTAAAAAAAGTCGGTGTGCCATCAAACCGACAAGGTGGTGCCTATACTCAGGCTGAGCTTGATTTATGGAAGCAAATTGAAGATACAAAAGGTCAAAAACGTCATATTTCAACTCATACCAATACAGAGACTGGGCAGGTAAAAGTCTATGAACGTGACCCTGATGGTGAAATAATAAAAACACTGGATGAATTTAAACTGGATAATTTTGATGCAGTAAAAGACGGTATTAACGAACACTTTACTAATTTACAAAAATAAGAGATTGACTATGAGAAAACCAACACAGGAAGAAATCGATTTTTGGATAGAAAACGCAAAAAAACAGGTCGATCGTTCACGGATGCTTTTTAATACTGGTTTTTATAAAGAAAATGATGTACCACATCAAAGCTTATACGTTGGAAATTCTCATAATTACGCCAGTTTAGGCCGAGCCTTATTTTTAAATCATTCCCCCATTGAAGAAGTTCGCAATGCATTTTCAGAAGCTGCCGAACAGATGCTAAAAAACTTCAAAATAGCCTATGACAAAACCGATCCGGATTATATTGGCGACATCTGGCCGCCCAATAACCCGCACTACACTGGAGACAAAAACTCCGTTGTAAAAGCCCAATGGTTAGCGCCTGAATACGGCCAAGTCAGTTGGGCCAATGTCAGTGAAACCTACTTTATCGAAGGCATGAATTACGCCTTAATGGCAACAAACTTTGACCTCGCTAAAGAATTGGCGATGATTTACCAAGACAGATCCGATGGTCATAAAATAAGCATACAGTCTAATCGTTACGCACATGCACTCGCCGCATTCATCAAAGGCAAACGAATGGACGCCTGGGGTCTATTGCGTGAACAATTTAACGATTATGAAAAGAAGCCACCCAAAAGCAGCGGCGATAAAAACTACCATTCCTTAATTACCGCACTGTTTGGAATCATTGACGAAAACGAAAAGCAATTTAATGAAGGCCTGACACTGCAATTAACACTTTATGAATCCGAAGCCAGGGGTGAACTAAAAGACACCGACCAGGAATTTATTTGTGATAATGCGGTCGCGCTGGCTAACCTGGGCTTGCTTCACGGTTTAAATGTGACAGTGACGCATGACACATTACCGAAGGGGCTTTTAATTGCGTTGCAATAGTACCTAGACACAAAATTATTGTATTTATTTATATTGGCCTAGAAAATAGTCCATTGCTTTAGAT
>CAYOHQ010000122.1:0-9062 GCA_964403805.1 uncultured Thioalkalispiraceae bacterium
AATGAGGTATTCTTCGGGATAAATACAACGGTTGCACTTACAACTTGAATTCACGCAACGTTAAAAGCAGCTTTATCAAAATAATTAAGAGTCACTCCTGAAGTTGTTTCTTCAATTGCCTCTGAAGTACTATATGTTACTTGCTCACCCATTTAATTAATTTCCTATCTACTAAGTCTTTAAGTTTATTTCTGGAAGTGTAGCTTGACCAAGCTGCAGAAGGTGCTCGGCTTTCCACCAGTCAAATTCTTCGTTGATATCTAATCCTTCTTCGTCAGTAGTCATAAAAGGTATAATAACATTCCCGGAGATTGTTTTATTTTCATTAACTACACGAGTCCATGCAAATTCTAGACTAGCATTTTGTACATAAACTGTTGGCAATATTGAGTACTGGCTACTATGCCAAGGTTGTTCTTCTGGCGTAAGTGGTAAAAGTGGTAACATATTATCACCTCGAACAATCCACATTTTACCTGGATGTTGCCTACACTTTTCAATAGCGCGCAAAGAATCAATTCCTTTTTGTGCTAAGAACTGTGTCCATGCTCGGTGTATAGTCTCGGCTTTTCTAAATGGGCTTGTAGGTCTTAAGATACTAAAAATATCAAAAGACCGACCCTTTTCTTCTAGTATTTTTAGTATCCAAGTAACCCATTCAATATCGGGAGACCCATCCCCTGATATATTTGCAGAACGTAAAGCGGGAACCTCTGCGCCATAATATTTAGCAATATTAGCATATTCTTCGTTATCAGTTACACAAACGACAGATTCAAATATACCACTATCAATTGCAGATCTTATTGAATACGCCAATAATGGATGTCCATTTAATTGCTTGATGTTTTTATGAGGCAACCGTTTTGATCCAGCTCTAGCAGGTATAAATGCAACCGCTTTATTCATAGTCAGTTCACCTTTTACAACTAATTACAATTTAGAATATACAATATTACGTGCGACATTTTCAGCAGAATTTTCTCGGCGTTTTGATGAATGATTTTCTATATTATTAAACTGGTTATCCAAAGAAAAACCCTTACTTTTTAAAATTTCATCAATTCTTTCTTTGCTCTCATCTCCATTACTCTCAATTAAAATACTTTTTAACTCACTTCTAGCTAAAGTATTTAACCCTCCTTGTAAAATATCAATTTCATGACCATCAACATCAATCTTAATAAATGTCGGCACAACAAAACCATAGTTTTCAATCATAACATCTAAACTAAGGCAAAATAACGTCTCAGTTGAAGTAGGATCGAAGTTTTCACCACGTTCATTTATTGGAGCCCCAACTTGAGCACCTGAATTACCAACACGCTCATCCGAAAGAAAAAGTGTTTCAAGTTTAGGTGATGAAGATAATGCCATTTGAAATATGGTTAAATTATCTAATTTGTTTAGTGTTTTATTTTTAAGTAGTGTTGCATAATTATTTAGCACTGGCTCAAATGATATGACATTAATGCTTGGATTTGTATGTGCAGCATAAATTGAATAACCTCCAATATTTGCTCCGACATCATACAGCACTCCATTCTTGTTAGACCAATAATCGATCCATGCGATTGTCTCTGGTTCTTTTGTAAAAAGAGTCTCTGCTCGCCACTTTTCTAACTCAGTATCACCCGACAAAAACATACCATTATCATATCGATAAATTTCTGCAGGTAGTCTTTCTTTTATCTCTAAATGAGCATCATTCATAACTTTACCTTTCAATGGTTATTTATTAAATCCAGCATCTCTAACTAGAAATGATATATTTTTAATCTCAGAATAAACATCAAGCGCTTCAACACCAGGTTCTCTTGTTCCATTCCCTGATGCTCCATACCCACCAAATGGCATATGAGGTTCACTTCCAAATGTTCCTATATTAATATTTACCGTACCTGCACGTACATTTTGAGCAAACCACATTGCTTTGTCGACATTACGAGTATGAATTGCAGCTGTTAATCCATATTCCGTATTGTTTGATACATCAAGAGCATGTGTTAAATTTTTTACTTTTTGTACAATTGCTACTGGTCCAAAAACCTCAAGTGAGCATAGTTCAGCATTTTCTGGTAATTCAGAGATAAGTGTTGGTTGTACATAAAAACCGTTATTGAGATGTTTTGTAGTTACAATTTTCCCACCACACAATATATTACCACCATCGTGTTTAGCTCGTTCAATTGCAGCTATTATATTAGTATATTGATTTTTATTTATTACTGGGCCTAGATCGCAATCTCTGTCGACACCCAATTTTAATGAATTGGCTTTTTCTATTAATTTTTTAATAAAAATATCATAGACTTCTTCAAAAACAATTATTCGACTACCAGATGCACATCGTTGCCCGGCATTACTAAAAGCAGATAAACTAGCCCAGTGAACCGCTTCATCTAAATCAGAATCATCACAAACAACAAATGGATTTTTTCCACCTAATTCTAATGAGACTCGCGCTAATCTTCTCCCAGCAACCTCAGCAATCCATTTACCCACATTAGTTGATCCTGTAAAACTAATAATAGCAACACGAGTATCTTCAACTAAAGCTTTACCTGCAGGATCTCCTTTCCCTTGGATGACATTAAAAACACCATCAGGTAAACCCGATTCCTTTGATAGTTGCGCTAACTTTAAAGCTATATATGGTGCATCTTCAGAAGCTTTTAAAACTACTGTATTACCGCAGATTAAGGCTGGAAAAATTTTCCACGCTATATTTGCAATTGGAGTATTTGCTGGAACAATAAGTCCAGCTACACCAATTGATTGTCTGACAGTATGGCTGTATTTATTTACCATTCCCGAAGTTAATGAACGTGCATACATTCTCATTCCTTCTCCAGCGAAAAAATCCCCCTGTATTATCGCAGCATTAACCTCGCCTAATGCATCATTAGGCGGCTTGCCTGTTTCAATTGCTATTATGTCCGCAAGTTGTTGTTTATTTTCTCTTAATAAGTTTACCCAATTCGCTATAGCATTTCCTCGGGCGACAGGTGTAGTTTTAGACCACTTTTCATAATTTGATTGTGCAACATCAATAGCAACTTTAACTTCGATATCTGATGAACCAACATAATAAGAACTTATTTCACCCGTGTGAGGGTTTATTTTTTCGTATTTTTCTCCATTTGCAACATTTGATTCATCACCTTCAATCCAATTATTTATAATTTTTAATTTAGTCATATTGCAGTCCATCCACCATCAATAACTAATTGAGAACCTGTCATGTATTTTGAAGCTGAGCTTGCCATAAAAAGTAGTGTTCCGTTAAATTCATCTTCATTTGCCATTCTACCAATTGGAATTCGAGAACAATATGCATCCAAAAATAGATCTTCTTGATTATTGTCAACACCAGCAATAACTAACGTATTTACACGTACATTAGCTTTTGCCCAATATACTGCAAGGTATCTAGTTAAATTAAGAATGGCTGATTTAGAAACAGCATAAGCTACTGGTTTATAAAACACTTCTCCTCGTTGACGACGATATTCATATATACTTTGATCAGGTGATACAACTCCATAGATTGAAGAAACATTTATAATCGAACCATGTGAATTATTTGCCATGGCAGCACCAAAAACTTTACAAGCTAAGTATGTACCTTTAACATTAACATCCATAACATTATCCCAAGAGTCATCTGGGTAGTTTTCAAATAAACCATTTTCTTCAGGTGGTGCAGAAGGTGGCGAATCAATAGCAGCATTATTTATAAGTACAGTCGGTGATCCAAACTTCAACTCAATATTCTTTAAGGCCTTCAACAAGGATTCTTTGTTTGTAACATTAACCGTTAAGAATAAATAATTGTTCGGGTATTCTTTTATTAGTGAATCACTTCTACTTGACGACTGAAGATCGAGTCCGACTACATGAGCTCCACGCTTTAAAAAAGTTTCAGCATATTCACCACCCAATTGACCTGAAACTCCTGTAATTAGAACGATTTCCAGTCTAACATCAAAAAGTGCATCTACATTCACAATTTAGTCTCATTTTGGTCGTTATTTTTAGCATGAAAGATTAAATCACATATTTCTCGAACTGCTCCGAAGCCACCAGGTTTTTCTGTACAAAAAAGAACATGTGGGAGAACTTCAGGATAGGTATCTGCTACGGCTATTGGAAATCCGATAGCTTTTAATGCTGGTATATCATTGATATCATTACCCACAAACATCGTGTTTTCTGATGCAATTCCAAGTTCAGCACAGGTTTCTAGGATTGCTGATTCTTTATCTTCTATTCCTTGTTTACAACGCATTTTCAATTTATTTGCACGCATAGTAACAACTGGATTAACTTCAGTTGAAATGATAAAAGCTTGTACACCAATAGATTCTAATCTTGAAATCCCCAGACCATCACTACGCCAGCATCGAACTGATTCAATATTATCTTGAGATACATAAACTGTGTTGTCAGTAAATACTCCATCGAAATCAAAAGCAATTAACTGAACATTAGAAAGTCTTTCCTTATTAAACATTAGTAAATCAGCTTTCTAGATCAATATACTGAATAGCTTCACCCTGAGAAATATCTTTCTTAGCAATCTGACCAATTACATTATTAGATTCACGAACAGGAATAAATTGATCATTAAAAATACGGCCAGACATATTATCAAGATTTAACATCTCACCAGCTTTAATATCGCAATTAGCTATTAGCGATTTCCCAAGTTTTTGAAAAACAAATTCATTTCCAAGATCTTATGTTGGCTTGGGAGCCAACATTTGCCCTACACGTTTAATGTCGCGTACAAATTTACGAAACCCTTCTGGTTCAAGTGCAAAGCTATGATCAGTACCTTTTGATGCTCTATTAAGTGTGACATGTTTTTCAAATACTCGAGCACCTTTCATGTAAGCAATAGGTCCAGACAATATTCCATTAAAATGATCAGAGGAACCAATTGTGCAATGAGGAAATTTTTTGATTAATACCTCAATATTATCTAACCCAAGTCTACTGTATTCACAAGGGTATTCTGAAACACAATGTAAGATAGAGACTTCATCGTGATGATTTAACAATGTTTCAACACTTGATTGTATCTGATTAGCATTACCGCCGCCGATACTCATTACCACAGGGATTTTTGAGCTAGCAATTCGATTAATAAATGGTAAATTACCTAAGTCAAATGAAGCAATCTTTAATATATCAATATCTATTTGTTTAAGAAGTTCTAAACTAGGTTCATCAAATGGTGTTGACATAAATTTTACACTATGTTTAACACAATCTTCTTTTAATATGGGCAACCATTCAGGCTTTAATTCAAGTTTTTCACGATGTTCTCCATATGTTTTTGCGAAAGCATTTTCACTTGAATAATCCGCTTTATATGCATCCTTTGAAAAAAGATATTTGTTATTACGAGTTTGAAATTTGATTGCATCAGCACCTTCAAATGCAAAAATACGAATAAATTCTCTAGCAACATCCAAATCACCTTGATGATTCTGACCAACTTCTGCAATTACAAAAGGTTTACCATTTAAAGCCCTTTCACTAAACATACTTAATCCTTATCCTTATTTAATTTCAAGTCAGGTAGTAATTTATATATCAAATAACTAACCAACAGCACCGATAATTTCACTGTAACTACCATTTTGTTTAATTTTCCCATGTTCTAGTTCTATAATTTGAGTGCAGTTTTTTAGGGTAGTTAATCTATGAGCAACAATCAGAATAGTTTTTTTATGCTGCAATGCATTTACTGCATCCATAACACCCATTTCTGTTTCAGAATCTAGTGAACTTGTAGCTTCATCAAGCACTAATACAGCAGGATCGTGATATAAAGCGCGAGCAATCCCAATACGTTGACGTTGTCCACCTGATAATCTAACTCCCCGTTCACCAACAATAGTGTTTAATCCATCTGGCAATTCATTAACAAATGACTCTAGTTGTACTGCTTTTATTACTGAACTAATTGCTGCTTCATCGATGTCATCAACTGATATACCAAATGCAATATTCTGTCTTAAAGAATTATCAGTTAGATAGATAGTTTGAGGAACATATCCAATTTGATCTTGCCAGCTACGTAAGTTTTGCTGAATATCTATACCATCGATATTAATACTTCCACTATTTGGTGTTAATAACCCTAATATGATATCTACCAAAGTACTTTTACCTGCACCACTACCACCAATGATACCAATAGATGAGCCAAAGGGTATCTCGAAACTAATGTTATCAAGCGCTAATTTATCAACCGCAGGGTAACGAAAACTTATCTCGTTCATAATAAGGTTATTTCTAATCGTTAATAATTGATTATTATTTAACTGCACCGATGTTTTAAATTGATTAAATTCATTATATAGCGTGTCAATAACTGGGACAGCATATTTAAGACTTTGCATTAATACTAAAACTTTATTTATTGATGGCATCAAACGAAATGCAGCAGCCGCAAAAAGGCCTAAAGTAGGTAAAAGTGAACCTGCAGGTTTACCTTGTAATATCATAGTTAAAACCAAAACTGCTAGACCTATAACAGCAAGTAACTCCAACCATAATCTAGGTAAAAATTGTAGTACTCTTTGCCTTTGTCCAACATGAGCACTAGCGCTATTATGACGATTGAATTGTGATAGAAATCCTTCTTCCCTACCTAATAATTTTACTTCCTTAGCTCCACCTAAACCTTGTTGCAAATGTTGAATTCGCAAACCATCATGGTGCTGCCTAGCTTTACCCCAACGGTAAATATGCGTTTTAGTTAATCTATGAAAAACCCAACCAGCAAGACCTAATACACTAATAACAAAGATTGCACCTATAGGTTCTACTATTAGTAATAAAACCATAATACCAAGTAATACGAGACCTTCAGTTGTTAATGCTAAAACAGATTGAATAACAGTGGCGAGAATAGCAACTTCTGTAGTTACATTTCTAATTAGTTGCGCAGAATTTCGTTGCAAATGAAAAGTATATGGTTGTTTTATATAACTTTTAAATAATCTTTTGGAAAGATTCTCTTGTAAACCAAATACAAAAAGAGTCTGTTTCCAAACAAGAAACCCCAAAAATAAAGCTTTAAAAGTATATACACAAACAAGAACAATCATTCCAGATATGATTAACTTTTCTTGGGATAAATTTTCTAATAAATTAATTCCAAAACTTTCAGTAAGATATTGAGATATTGTATTATAATCTGTCATTAATGCTAGAGTAGGAATAACTAACCCGATACCTAAAGTTTCAAGGATCATTCCAATGATCATGAGAATTAATAAAGTATAACTCGCTCTACGCTGTTCTTTAGTAAGTAACTGCCAAAGCTTTTTAAACGGTTCCATATATTTAGTTGTTTTCTAACTTTATATTAAGCACTTAATTTGAATTTTTTCGAGAATATAGAAATCCTATTTGTAACTTCTATTAAAAATAAAATATTTCAATAAACAACATATTAAGATGTGTTTTTTAATGACTCTGCTTCTTTACGCAACTCATTTAATTCATCCTGCATTGATTCGTATTCATGCTGTTTGTATTGTAAAAAGCGAAAAGTAACTTTTGTTTTTTCTTCAATACCTCTAGGAGTTAAAAGATACGCGTAAGCTTTTTTATTTGGATTATTACGAAAATTTGTAACTTTCACCCAGCCTCTATCAATTATTGCTTTTAAGCAATAATTAGCTTTACCAAGACTAATCCCCAGAGTTTTAGCTAGCTCGCGTTGATTAATACCTGGATTTGATTCAAGAAGTTTTAATATTTTGTATCGATTTTCATCACTTAAAATAGACATAAACTAGCTATCATTTAATATGTAATTATTTAGTTTATATTTATTGAATAAATTTTAAACACGCTACCGCCCTATCGATTCTAAGAATAAGGCTCAATATCTGAATAAATGAAAATAATTATGTTTGAATATAAGAAGTTAAATGGATAAGTACCTATGTTCAATGGTTGAACATAATATACACCCAGGTTATTAATGTGTAAAGGTTAAGTGTATTAAATCAAACTTCTATACTTTTACTACGTATTTTTTGTATATCATCTCTTAATTTAGCAGCAAGTTCAAATTCCAAATCTTGAGCATGTTGGTACATTTTTTTCTCTAATTTTAGGATTTCTTTTTCCAGTTTTGCTGGTGTTATTGAATTATAATCAATACCACTCTCAGCTATTTGAACTCTCTCAAGAACCGATTCCAAATAACCTGCATAAGCGCCCTCTAATACATCAGCCACAGCTTTTACGATGGTTTTTGGTTTTATACCTTTCTTTTTATTAAATTCTTGTTGTTTTTGCCTTCTTCGCTCAGTCTCATTCATGGCTCGTAGCATGGAACCGGTTATTTTATCGGCGTAAAGTATAGCTAAACCTTTTGAGTTTCTGGCTGTTCGACCAATTGTTTGAATTAAAGACCGTTCTGATCGCAAAAAACCCTCTTTGTCAGCATCGAGTATGGCAACTAGAGTTACTTCCGGAATATCCAGACCTTCACGTAATAGATTAATCCCGATTAGTACATCAAACTTTCCTAACCGAAGATCCCGAATTATCTCCATTCGTTCCAAAGTATCGATATCAGAGTGCATGTATCGCACTTTAACACCGTGATCGTTTAAATAATCCGTTAAATCTTCAGACATACGTTTTGTTAAGGTTGTTACCAATACTCGTTCTTTTAATTTAACACGTTTATTAATTTCAGATAATAAATCATCGACTTGACTTCCGGCAGGACGGACTTCAATTAAGGGATCGAGCAAGCCTGTTGGACGTACAACTTGTTCGACTACATCACCGGAATGCTCTTCTTCATATCTGCTTGGTGTTGCCGACACATAAATTGCCTGTGGTGCCAGTTTTTCAAACTCCTCAAATTGTAGTGGTCGATTATCCAGTGCGGATGGTAGACGAAAACCATAATCAACCAAATTGCTTTTACGGGATCGATCCCCTTTGTACATCGCACCTAATTGCGGAATGGTAACATGAGATTCATCAATAACTAATAGTGCATCATCGGGTAAATA
>CAYOHQ010000123.1:0-9057 GCA_964403805.1 uncultured Thioalkalispiraceae bacterium
AGTCTGGAGTCGATACACTTATTAGCGAATATAATCTCGAAGAAATATTTGGTTTTAAAACAGGCACAGAGTTTAAATTATAAAAAATGTTAAAAGCCATTCAGAAATATTTTGATTCCTATATTACGCCAGATTCTGAAGTTGATGCTGAACACCAATTAAAACTGGCGACTACCGCATTACTAATCGAAATGATGTTGCAGGATGACGACGTTGCCGAACAAGAAATATTAATAATAAAACAATCGATTCAAAAAACATTTGATCTAAGCGAAAATGAAAGTCAAACATTATTCGAGCTAGCAGAAGTAGAGCAACGAAACTCAACGGATTACCATCAGTTTACCCGCTTGATAGCAAAAAATTACTCGAAACAACAAAAGCATCGGGTTATCGAGAATTTATGGAAAGTTGCCTATGCCGATGGACGTTTAGATAGTTTAGAAGAACATATGCTTAGAAGAATATCCGACCTTATTTATGTATCACACTCTGATTTTATTCGAATAAAACACAAAGTGTTAGAAACAAATTAATCTGTAGAAAACGGCGCAACCAGTTTACGGACTATATCGTATTCTTTATCAGTTGTTGTTGCGAAGCCGGTATAATGCTTACTTAAAGACTGAATAACAGCTTCGTGATCCGGGTTAGCGATATCAAGATCCAATAAAGCTTTTATTATTTTATTACGCAGCTCTTTAGAAAGATGTTGACTGGCAGAAATATTATAGGGCGGTAGTGGCGGAGAGCTGTATAATACTCGAATACCTTTATTTTTCCATTTTATTACCTTTGTATCTTTTAGTATACCCGCATCAAAATCGCCATTTAAAACGCCTTGTACAATATTATCATAATGGCCAATAAAATTATAACTGCCTAATTGATCCAGATTCACTCCCGAGGCAACGACTGTAGCGCGGTGTAGAAGAGCAGCTTTATCACCAAAAGCGAATTTTTTACCAATTAAATCACTCGCCTTGGTCAGTGGACTGTTTTTCTTTACAATGATTTGCAATTGAAATGTGGATTTATTATTAGTTACCGTTTTAACCAGAATATGCGCATTGCCCTTTTGATGTGCCTTGAGATAGGCAACCGGGGTAAGATATGCCAGTTGCACATCACTCGATGCGATTTTCTGTATTGCAGCGCCCATATTGGGCGACAGCTTAAGTACAACATTTCTATTTAATTTTTTACTTAAATATTCGGTTAATGGTTTTAACCTACGATGCATTATCGCAGGAATATCCATAGCGACTGAACCAAAATATAAATCCGGTTCTGTAGTATCAGCAATAGTAGTGTTTGATATAAGAATAAAAATACTGAATAAAAGTAAATTAAATATATTTTTCATGATTTGCTACCTGATTTATCTGCAAAAGGTTCTGTTTCATCATGGATATCAATTGCATGACGCACACAATTTCGACCATGTTCTTTACTGTAATACATTGCTGCATCAGCATTATGATAAAATTCGTCCGGAGTTTTAATATTTGAATCAAAATATGTTACTACACCAAAACTTGCTGTGATACGTATGGTCTTGTTGTTGACAGTAATGTTAGTTTGTTCAAAATTAGATCGTAATTTTTCGGCAATGATTCTACTTTGGTCAATAGTTGTATGGCGACAGATTACAGCAAATTCTTCACCACCAATTCGACAGGCAATATCTGATTTTCGTAATTGAGTTTGCATCATAACGGCTACCTTATTTAATACAATATCACCACCGTTATGACCATGGGTATCATTAATACTTTTAAAAAAATCGATATCAAATATAATCATACTGAATATTTCATCGTGTCGATCAGCAAATGACAGTTCATTATTTAATAAAAAATCGAAATGTCGACGATTGTAAAGACCGGTTAAGGCATCTGTAACGGTTAATAATTCGAGTTTTTCATTCGCCTCAGTTAGTTTTTCAGATTGAGATTTTAATTGAGAATTTTGTATTTCAAGCTCTTCATTAGCATGGACTATTTTGGATCGAAGTTGTTCTGTAACAGTGTTTAGTTTGCCGCGCATAATATTAAATTGTGACGCTAACAATCCAAATTCATCATTGGCATTATAATTAATATTATTTAAAATATTACCGTGTTCATCGATATTGCCATCCATGGCATTCGAAATAACGGTTATAGGTTTAATAATAATGTACGATAGTGCCAGGAAAACACCAATTGTTATTAATAAAATAAGTAAAATTTCTTTTTTAATTATAGATAGTTGATGATCTTTCAGTTGATTAATTATTTTTGAATTATCATGCGATAAGGTTAATTGAGCAATAATTTTATTATCAAACACAATATCTTGTTTGAATGTTGTAAACATGTTTTCATTAGTATCCAGTAGACCAAATTTTACACCAAATTTAGTTGCTGATTTTGATTTGGATTCAGCCATGGTGTTTCCATTACTGTTTATTAAAATAGCATAACTGATATCTTCAGATTTAACGAGTTCATCCAGCAATAATTGAATGGTGTGATAATCGTAACCGATAACACTGTAAGTCAGTGATATTGCAGTAATGCGCGCCAGATTTGTTCCGTGAACTTGTATTTTTTCGTAAATATCCTGTTCTTGTTGTTTTATCGAATACCAGCCAGTTAAACCTAATGATAAAGCCAACACAGTCACTAATACCAGGATCATCTTTTGACGAATACCGATATGAACCAAATTTTTTAATTTATTTTGTGACATCTTATTGACTATTCACATTGAGCCATTTTTTGTCCAAATTCCAGTTAAGCAGGAATTTAGTAAATTCATCCTCTGGTAATGGCTTACTAAAATAGTAACCTTGTATGTAATCACATTCCAAAGTATTCAAGTAATTTAATTGATCTTCTTGTTCTACGCCTTCAGCAACAATTTTAAGATTAAGATTTTTACCAATGGCAATAATTGTTTTAACCAGTGATGAATCTTCGGCATCGCTAATAACATCATTAATAAACTCTCTATCAATTTTTAGAATATCAACGGGTAATTTTTTTAAGTAACTCAGTGAGGAATAACCAGTTCCAAAATCGTCAATTGAAAAAGTAGCGCCAAGTTGCTTAACGGACTCCATCCATGCTATTGCTTGGTCGGCATCATTTATTACCAAACTTTCGGTAATTTCAAAGATGAGTTGTTTGGGATCAAGTTTTGATAACGAAATTATATTTTCAACTTTTTCTTTCGTTAAGCCTAATTGTAATTGCCGCACAGAGAGATTAACGGAAATTCTGGGAGGGTTGGGCGTGATTTCAGACCATTTTGCAGCCGTAGTACAGGCTGTTTGTAGCACCCATTCACCGATAGGACCGATTATTCCATTATGTTCAGCAATGGAAATAAATTCATCCGGTGGAATAAAACCACGTTGGGGATGTATCCAGCGCACAAGTGCTTCGGCACTACTAATTTGGCCGGTCTTCAAGTCTATAATTGGCTGATAATATAAAGTAAACTCCTCACGATCCACTGCTTTACGTAAATCATTACATAAATTCAATTTGTAAGTGACTTCTTTATCCATTTCTTCCTTAAAGAAACAGAAAGTATTTTGTTCGAACTCTTTGGTTCGATAAAGTGCTATGTCAGCATTTCGAATAAGAGTATTTATATTATCACTATCATTTGGATACAGGGTAATACCGATACTGGCTCCAACAAATGATTCGTGTTCATCAATTACAAATGGATCTTTAAAACTCGAATTTATTTTATCAGCTACAATTGAACAATCTTCTTCATTTGTGATATCACATAAAATGATAGAAAATTCATCAGCACTAAGTCGTGCCAAAGTATCACTTTCACGGATGCATGATCGCAGTCGTACTGCTGCCTGTTGTAATAACTTGTCTCCAACTTTATGGCCATAAGAATCATTAACGATTTTAAAGTTATCAAGATTAATGGATAACAGTGCTAAAGATTGATTCGTTCGGGCTGAACGCCGGGTTTCCTGTTTTAATCTATCTACCAATAAAGATCGATTTGGCAAGTTTGTTAAATTATCATGGTTGGCTTGATGTTGTAATTCGTATTGATGTTGTTTCAAGTCAGTAATGTCATGAATAACACCAATCATTTTACTGGCAATACCTTTATTATCGATCTTTAACTCGCCTTCCTGGTGCACGTAACAATATTTTTTATTAGGTAAATTAATCCTGTGATTTAATTTAAAACGGCCGCCCTGCTTTTGTACTTGTTTCAATGCTGTTAACAACATTTTTTTATCTTCAGGGTGAATTAAATCAATAAATGATTTAAAATTATGCGAAATATCATTTGGTGAAATCTGACAAATTCGATAAAATTCATCTGAACACCATACACTGTCGTGGTCTATATTCCATTCCCAATTTCCTATGTGTGCTATTCGTTGTGCTTCTGATAGTCTATTTTCCGTTTCAATCATGATGTCATTTTTTTGTTTTATAACATCAACCATATTATTGAATGATTCCAGTAATTTTTTTATTTCATAGGGTATAAAACCTTGTTGTGTAACTGCTTTAGATAAATTGTTGTTATCGGATTTAATATTTGTCGAGTCGACGATTGCTTGAATTGGTTGAGAGAGTTTACCTGCTAAAATCCAGCCAAAAATACCAGCAAGTGAAATAACTGTAAGCGTAATGATAATTGCCGGCATTGTAATTTCAGTTTGTTGAAACCAGATGGCTAAAATTAAAACCGGAACACTTGAAATAAAAGTAAATATTAGAAATAAAATATATCGCAGTTTAATATGAAGGAACATGCATGTTTCCACTAATTTAGTGTGTTATAAGTTTAATACTATATAGTTATGTCTTTATATCGACTTAATGTGTTAGATATGAAGGAAAATGATAAATTAATTATTGTCATAAATAGTAAACTTAATTTAAATAAGTAAATTGAATTTTGGACAAAATGAAGCGTTATAGAGATAGTATGCGGGTAACTAAGCTCGTGATTTTATTTGATTTAATTACTAAGCGACTGGATATTACAAACGATAGTAAAGCCCCAATGAGGGTGAAGTTACTTTACCATCGAGTACACTATTAAACTGTTGATATTCGGCACGTAATTTAAGTTTTTCAGAAATACTATATTGTGCCCCAATGCCGTAGGTGACATCGGTATTTTTATTTTTTGGAATGAGTCCGCCATTGATATCACCGCTAGCAGACCAGGAAAATACACCCGCTTTTAAAATAAACTCAAAATTTGTTGTTAGTGGTAAAAACACCATTGCGGAGCCTTCAATACCGGAACTACTGATTGAGCCAGTATTGCTGCCTGAAAGATCAAATCGTGCTAAACGAATGTATGAACCTTCGAAACCAAAGTATTTGCTGCGTATTCCACCATAAACTTTATAGAATAAACCATCATCATAACCATCAATATCAATACTAGATTGACCCACAGTAAATCCAATGTAATCTTCAGCTAATACTGCGGGTGTGTATCCACAAGTAAGCAATAATATCAGAATGTAGTTAAATTTTTTCAAGACAGATCCCTATGATGTCAGTATATCATTATTCATTCATTTTAGTGAGATAAGCTGAATAGCAGCTGAATTGGGATTTAGTTGCCCCAGCAGCGTTGAATGCGTAGTTTTGCAGTATTTAAAGCGCTGTTGTTTGAGGAGGCATTACGAATTCCATCATCTGTCATTGTTAATGTATTACAATCAGGATCTTTTTTACCTGTTTTTGTAGCTGTCATAGTAAACCCAGCGCCATTATTATTTAGCGCTATTGATATAGTGTAGTAACCTTGTAGGGAAGCGTTCGCATTTTGTATGTTAGGACAATTTAGATAAGAACCATTACCATTTCGCGAGCGACAACGTTCAAGTTCCATACTGAATTTTAACATCGAGCGAACTGCATCTGTTCTAATTTCCTTGTTGCGATAAGCAGTATACTGGGGAATTGCAATTGCTGTTATGATAGCGATAATTGCGAATGTAACTAATAATTCGATTAATGTAAATCCTGATGTTCTCATACTATTAATCTTTAGCACGCCAATGTGTTTTTAATATTTTGTTTTTTATATCAATCGGTAATTCTTCGGTTCCTACCAAAATACGAACATCTTTGTCGGTAAAAACAGGTTGTGCTGACGGCGGCAAGGCACTGGCTTTTAATGATTGTACGCGATTTGCGCGTGATGGTAAGGGTGCGGTAGCTAATTGGGCAATGGGTGTGGCATCAACAACACTCATAAAATAGAAACGACCTGTGCCGACTGAAACCTGACAAGCAGATGTTTGCTGAATTGTCTCGGGTTGATAGGTGGTAAATATAATATTATTTTCAAACGTTAATGCAGTTGACAGAATTTTTTCACCTGAGTTTTCCATCGTGATATACCAGCCATCGGCATCTCGTAATAATACACTCGCAGCGTCACGACTGGTTTGATCGATTCCTTCCCCTATAACATTTAGAGTGGCATCAAATAAATTTGTTTCTGTTGCTTTTGCATAAGTCGTTTGAAAAAATTTATAATTTTTATCTTTTATCACGTAAAAGCGGTTAACAACACTAGTATCAAGCGGATGTGCTCGCCAGCCACTACCAAGTGAAATAGTAAGGTAACGACCGGATGCACCATTTACAAGCGCAACGTCCGGTGGATTGTAGAATCGACGATTACCCACAATAGTGCCACTATTGATGTCTGCAATAACACCGCCTGTCACTAGATCAGAAACAGAATTTGAAGTCCCGGCGGCATCACCATTAAAATCAAAACGCCATAATTGGCCACCCATATCACCGACATACATCAGATCGGCAACATCATCCTGGTTAACATCTAACACTACTATGTTCGATGGTATGCTGTAATTCATATCGATAAAAGCAGTTTTATAATCAACTGCATCAATGCCACCACTCCAGATTAAATCACCGGTAAGTGCATTCACAATAAAAATATTATTGCCCATGGTGTCCGGGCTACGCACGGTTTTAGTATCTTGTGCTGTATCGTAACCACCGGTAAAGATAAGTACCTTAGTAATGCCAGTGGCTCCGTTAATATTCAATGTTGATAAATCGACATTGGCTAATACCGGACGTGACCAGCTTTGCCCCAGGTTAGTAAAGCCGGGAGTAGTATTATCAATGGACCACAGCATTTTTGGAGTTGTTCGTCTGGTAACATCGAGTGCAAAATAACTTCGGCCACCACGTCGTAATCCTGTGTATAAAATAACATGGTCGTCACTCAAATCCGAGTTAGCGTTATTTCCTGTTATGCGTTTGTCGTTATTGGCATCATTACGCCATACCGTAATAGCACCATCAACACCATACACCGGTTTACCACTATTGTTAGTGGTATTGTCTTTTAATAACTTAAGATTTTTTAATAAAATTTTTGGGATAAAGGCAAACTCTTCATTTCCATTACGAGTATTAATTGCATGTAAGTAACCTTCATTGGTTCCAAAATATAATGTAGTATCCGGAATTACTGGATTATCATCGTAACTAATAATGACCGGTTCTGAATGCAGTGGTGCCCCCATTTGTTGTCGACCGGGAACCAGATTTTCAGCATAAGGCCCAACATCAATAACACCACCATTATCGGCACCCGTTGCCCAGCTTAGAATGCTGTCGCGTTCTAAATCGTCAAGAGCATCGATATCGAGTGCAGCGATATTAGTCGCTGTAAAGGCATTACTGGAATTTACTAAATTTGGGTTTGAGGTAAGATTAGAATAAATTGTTCGTGTAGCCGTTAATTTTTCTGCAGCGCCACCCAGCGTTGTTTCATTACCATCTGTTTTTGAGCTCCAGAAACTTTTTGATGTGTCGCGAAAAGTTAATGTCACTGGATCAACGGCTGTTTGTCCATTTGAATCATAAACTGTCAACGTACCAGTGCTATCGGGTCGTAAGCTGTAACGTTTGATATTACCCGACCAGTTTTGTCGTGATGTTGGTTTGAATAGCGCCATGTATATTTCTTCACTATTGGCGATACGATTAACCTGGTTGACTTTTATACTGGGTATTGAAAAAGATGAGTTGGTATCTTTTGCAACATTAATAATTTCATTAAAAATGGTAACAAGATCGGCGGTTGAGTTTGCTGGACGAAATAGACCACCACCGGCAGTAGCAATATCTTTCATGTAATTAGTCGCTTTAACATTATTAGTAATAGCGCCTGCAAAACCGATAGTATGTGTTGTGACTTTAGAATCTTTAAATAAAATACTCTGGTCGTAATTCTTCAAAAAACTAGCCAGTTCTTTACCACACTGCCCACCTGGGTTGGGTACATTTTTGTCACAACTGACGTTCGGGTCAGTCCCATTATTTGAATTAATTAAATTTAATATTCGATTGTTATCACCTCTATTAGCGATACCATCTGACAACACGACTAAATGATTACTCTGACAGTTACTATCAATTGGTGAAACATAATCTGCATTACCTGATATGGATTCGGTTGCACAAGTATTTGCATTACTATCAGTACAGGAACCATTTGCGGGAGACAGGATTCCTCCGGAATAAGTCGCAGGATGTGATACTCTTTTTACATTACGGGGATCATTATTTTTACTAAAGGCACCACGAGTTTTACCAAAGTCAACTGGGCCACTTCGGAAATAATTAGCCGCCTCAAACATACTGGTAACCAAGGGTGTTGCACTTTTAGCGGTAAAGTTTGCAATAGTTTCTTTAAGACGTTGACGTGCCAGAACGGTTTGATTTGTAGGAACACAATTTTCAATTGTAGTGCAAACATTCTCATCAACGTATTTCACCGGGTAAACAATTGCACCACCGGGTTCGGTAAACCGGGCAAGGCCGATATTAACGTTTTTAGCGTTATCAATGATAGCATTTAACGCATTTTGCATTAATGCTAAACGAGTTGCAGTTTGGCCTTTGTCTTTAGTATTCATCGAACCAGAGGTATCAAGTAACAGTAAAATATTCGGTCGGGTTGCACTACTATTTGTGGTCGCGCTGAAAAATATTTCAGTAT
>CAYOHQ010000124.1:0-9011 GCA_964403805.1 uncultured Thioalkalispiraceae bacterium
GATATCAATTGTCTAAATACACCGCGCCACTCATTGGCTGATAATTCTGTTCCGATTCCGTATGTCGATACTTTATCGTGTTGAAAATTACGGATTCGGTCAGTATCTTTACCAAGTAAAACATCAATCAAGTAATTAACACCGAACCGTTGCTCGGTCCTGATTATGCATGACATGGCTTTTTGTGCAGCTTCAGTACCATCCCATGTTTCTGGTGGTGTTAAACAACTGTCACAATTACCACAGGGTTTGTCGAGTTGTTCTTCAAAATAGCCTAACAGAGTTTGCCGTCGGCAACGGGTCGATTCGCATAAACCTAACATGGCATCGAGTTTATGCTGTGTTACGCGTTTATATTGCTCATTACCATCGGACTCCTGCATCATCTGGCGTAAAAAGATTACATCCTGCAAGCCATATGACATCCAGGCATTTGCCGGAGCACCATCACGACCTGCACGACCGGTTTCCTGATAATACGCTTCGATACTTTTCGGCAAGGATAAATGCGCAACAAAGCGGACATCGGGTTTATCAATTCCCATACCAAATGCAATTGTTGCTACAATTATAACGCTTGAGTCACGTAAGAAACGTTGCTGGTTTTGTTGGCGTAGTTCTGCAGATAAACCTGCATGGTAGGGTAATGCGTCACGGCCTTTATGAGCCAACCATTCTGCTGTTTGTTCTACTTTTTTTCGAGACAAACAATAGACG
Organism: uncultured Thioalkalispiraceae bacterium; assembly: GCA_964403805.1. GTDB lineage: Bacteria > Pseudomonadota > Gammaproteobacteria > UBA6429 > Thiohalophilaceae > CAYQUC01. The sequence goes on from CAYOHQ010000124.1 coordinate 718, forward strand.
ATTCCAGCATCGTTTGAATGATTTTGTTCCAGAAATTGCCATAAGCGATCACGGGCATTTTGACCTTCACTGATGGTATAGCGAATATTCGGACGATCAAAACTGTTAATAAATATTTCGGCATTCTGAAGTTGTAATTGAGTAATTATTTCATCACGCGTTCTTTTGTCAGCTGTCGCCGTTAATGCAACACGCGGAACTTGGGGAAAGCGTTGATGTAAAATACTGAGTTGTTGGTATTCTTTCCGGAAATCATGCCCCCATTGAGATACGCAGTGAGCTTCATCTATCGCGAATATTGAGATGGGTATCGAACTTAATAGAGTGAGTGTTCTTTCTAATAATAAGCGCTCGGGCGATATATATAATATATCAATATTACCGGATTTTAATTCGTGTATGATTTTATTTTGAGTAGCACTGCTCTGACTGGAATTAATGTAAACAGCATTAATGCCAGTTTGTTTTAAGGCTTCAACTTGATCATGCATTAAAGCAATTAGAGGCGATATAACAACACCCGTACCTGAGCGCACCATACTGGGTATTTGATAGCATAATGACTTGCCACCACCGGTAGGCATTAATACTAAAGCATCTTTATTGTCGAGCAATGCACTGATGATATCGGACTGGTGATGTCGAAATTCCGAATAACCAAAGGTGTTTTTTAATATTTCATGAGCTTCATGCATGTTTATTTAGTATCGTGTAATCAAAAAAGCCAGAGTAATACTCTGGCTTTTATTTATAACTTTTAAATAACTACTATTCTACTGTGACTTTGGCATCTTCTAAAATTACATCATATAGATAGCCATAACCAAAATCTTTATTGACTGCAATTTTTCCATCAACGATTATTGTGTCACCTACTTTTACTTTTCCGGCGGTTGTTATGGTTAAATCACCACCGGTGCTACTGTCTTTAATGTGGATCCAGTTTTTGTTCATTACTTCAGCTGTAAACTTGGTCACTTTACCACGAATTTTTACAGATTTTCCTGCAAGCGTTTTGCTTTGTTTAAGAACATCATCAATAGTCTTACCATTTTTTGCTTTCTTGATACCTTTAATGGGTTCTGACTTTTTACTTGAAGTGCTAACGTGTTTGTTTGGTGTTGTTGCATTTTCACTACCAACTTCTGCTTTTGACATATCAACACCGGCGTGTGGATTCGCTTTTTTTGCACCTATATCAACTCCAGCATGTGGGTCAGCGGCTCCTGATTTTGCCATCTCTGGCATTGCTGCTTGAGGTTGATGAGGCATTGAATCATTTTTCATTGTGCCGTTGGCATCAAATATTTTACCGGTAAAGTAAATTGTCTTAAATTCACGGTTGAGTGCTTCACTTTTAAAATTTGACATTGGCATTGGTGGCGCGATGCTAACAGTGCTGCCAACAGTGACTTCTGTTTTAGGGCCTGCAACCCATCTTGTTTCACCATTTACGGATAGAGATATATAAGTATAACCACCGGCATTCATTGTTTCTTTAACAATACCAGTGATTAAGGTATTTGCATCAGAATTTTGAGTGGCTTTAGGTGCTTTGGCGCTGTCATCTTCGTCTGCGTGGCAGGCGGTTAATAAGGTAATCGCTAATAGATTGGCGATAATAATTTTATTTATATTTTTAATCACTTTAGAATACTCCATGTTGATTAATGCTTGGTGCTTACAGTGTCCTGGTAAGCCCGAATTTTCTGTTTCTTGATATTACTTGATTGAGTATATTTAGGACAGATTTTTTCCTACTTTATAAAAATAATAGCCATATTAATTATTTTTATATCTGGTGAAACAATCGCTTATTTTTACTAAAATTCATCTTCGATAACTGATTTGACTGTTTTGTATTGTTTTAGTAATTGCTAAATTATGCGACAATGCTCCGCTTTTAATCTCAGCTATTCATTTGGAGTTAACATATTGATTTCTACAGCTAATATCACCATTCAATTTGGTTCTAAACCGTTGTTCGAAAATATCTCTGTCAAATTTGGCGATGGAAATCGTTACGGCTTAATTGGAGCTAATGGTTGTGGTAAATCAACATTCATGAAAATTTTGTCTAGTCAGTTGGAGCAGACAGCGGGTTCAGTATCGATAGACTCTGATGAAACATTCGCCGTACTGGGGCAAGATCAATTTGCCTATGAAGAATTTAATGTCGTTGACACAGTTATTATGGGTCATCAAAAATTGTGGAAAGTGAAGCAGGAACGTGATCGTATTTATGCACTACCCGATATGAGTGAAGACGAAGGCATGAAAGTTGCCGAGCTCGAAGTTGAGTTTGCTGAGATGGATGGTTATACCGCTGAATCACGTGCGGGTGAATTATTATTGGGGTTGGAAATTCCAATTGAGCAACACAGTGGTTTAATGAGTTCAGTTGCGCCGGGTTGGAAATTAAGGGTGTTATTGGCACAAGTGTTGTTTGCTGAGCCAGATATTTTATTACTTGATGAGCCAACCAATAATCTGGATATTAATACCATTCGCTGGTTGGAAAATATTTTAAATGAACGAAATAGTACCATGATTATTATTTCTCACGATCGTCATTTTTTAAATAGTGTTTGCACTCACATGGCTGATTTAGACTATGGTGAACTGCGCGTTTATCCAGGGAATTACGATGAATATATGATTGCAGCGACTCAAGCTCAGGAACAATTGTATAGCAGTAATGCCAAGAAAAAAGCACAAATAGCAGAGTTACAAGCCTTTGTGAGTCGTTTTTCTGCCAATGCTTCAAAAGCAAAACAAGCTACTTCCCGCGCAAAACGAATTGATAAAATTAAACTCGACGATATAAAAATATCCAGTCGGGCAAATCCATTTATTCGTTTTGAGCAAGATAAAAAACTGTTTAGGCGTGCACTGGAAGTTGAAGGTTTAACGAAATCATTTGATGATAATACTGTTATTGATGGACTTGATTTAAATATCGATGTTGGTGAACGCATTGCGATTATTGGACCCAACGGTATTGGTAAAACAACCATGCTACGTTGTCTGGTAGGGGAATTAGAAACGGCTAAAGGTAAAGTAAGCTGGTCTGAAAATGCGACTATTGGTTATTTTGCTCAGGATCATACAGCCGATTTTGAAGAAGATAGCAATTTATATGATTGGATGTATCACTGGAAACAGGAAAAAGATGATGAACAAGTGATTCGCGGTACATTGGGTAAAATGTTATTTGCTCAAGATGATATGAATAAATCAGTTAAGGTTATTTCTGGTGGTGAGCAGGGTCGGATGTTATTTGGAAAATTAATGTTACAAAAAGATAACATCTTAGTATTGGATGAACCGACTAATCATTTGGATATGGAGTCAATTGAATCACTTAATACGGCTCTTGAAAATTACCCGGGGACATTAATTTTTGTTAGTCATGATCGGGAATTTGTTTCTTCAGTTGCGACACGAATAATCGAAATGACGCCGGGTAACATTGTTCAGTACGGTGGTGGTTACGAAGAATATTTAACAAGCCAACACATTGAATAAATAATAAACAGTAACCGTATTTCTTTATGGTTATTAACCTTGTTTTTATTAAGGTTTATTTGTATTATCCTTTTAAAAAACTAGAATTTTCAAAATACTTGGAGTAGTCTCGGAATAGGCACATGTTATATAAGCATTTTACAGAAGTCCCTCATAATTTCACTCCTGCTAAATTGCACTGCATGATTGTAATTTATTGATTTAGAGGTAATTTTTATGGCTACGGGTACTGTTAAATGGTTTAACAACACTAAAGGTTTTGGTTTTATTGCTCCCGATGATGGTAGTGCAGATGTCTTTGTACACTTCTCAGCAATCAAAACAGAAGGATATAAGAAGCTTGATGAAGGACAAGCGGTTAATTTTGAAGTTGAAACAGGACCTAAAGGACCTCAGGCAACTCAAGTAACAGCGAGTTAATTGTTATAGCGTTTGATAATTAAAACCCTGTCTTTATCAATGGCAGGGTTTTTTTTTGCCTTATTTAATGCGATTCAATTTGTATCCGGTATTTACCCAACATTACTTCATCGCCAGGATGCAGAATATGGGTTCCGACTCGTTTGCCATTAACAAATGTACCGTTAGTGCTTTCTAAATCTTCGATATACGAGGCTTGAAAATAAGTGAAAATTCTTGCATGGTGTTTGCTAACAAGTTCCTCACTGATTTTAATTTTATTATCTTTCGCGCGACCAAGCGTGATAATACCGGGAATCAGACGCAAGGTGAGGTCTGGTTGTTGAATAGGTACTTTTTTAATTGTATTGCTTAGCATAACTTTGCATCCAATAATTATTAATTATGTAGTACAGTATATCGAATGTTCTCTTGATTAATAGTAGATAATCATTAACAAAAATGTGAATTATTCACAATATGTCTACATTCAGATATTTACAAAAAAATAAAAATTTTAGTGTCTACTGTGTAGCATTTATCGGCAGCAACTAATTAACATTTAACAATAATACTGCATTTTATGTCTAAATATTGTACTGCTCCAATCCCAAACACCACAATGCCAACAGGCATACCCTTTATTATAGGCAATGAAGCTGCTGAACGCTTTAGCTTTTATGGTATGAAAGCTATTTTAATTGTGTTCATGACCCAATATATACTATCGGGTAGTGGTTTAATTGACGTTATGAGCGACGATGAAGCGAAAGCCTGGTTTCATCTGTTTGTCGCTTCGGTCTATGTTACCCCCTTTATTGGTGCCATTTTAGCCGATGGTGTGTTTGGAAAATACACAACAATCATCTTATTATCGATAGTCTATTGTTTTGGGCATCTGGCATTAGCAATTGATCATACTCGTATCGGCCTGGCAATTGGTCTTGGTCTAATTGCAATTGGTTCGGGTGGCATTAAGCCCTGTGTCAGTGCACACCTTGGTGATCAATTTGGTCAAACAAATTCGCATTTATTAACCAGAGTGTTTGGCTGGTTTTATTTTTCGATTAATCTGGGGGCGTTTGTTTCAATTTTATTAACACCCTGGTTGTTGCAAAAATACAATGCATCGATTGCTTTCGCTGTTCCCGGAGTATTAATGGCCGTTGCGACATTCGTATTTTGGAGTGGTCGTTATCGCTTTGTGCATATCCCACCTGCTGGTATGGGGTTTATCCGCGAGACTCTTAGTAAAGAGGGTTTACAGGTTCTCGGTAGATTAGCAATAATATATTTATTTATAACTGTCTTTTGGTCGCTGTTTGATCAAGCTTTTTCAGCATGGGTCTTGCAAGCATCAAAAATGGATCGCGTTATCTTTAGTGTCGAATTATTACCATCGCAGATTAATGCAGTGAATCCAGTGCTAATTATGATTTTAATTCCATTCTTTTCATATGTGGTATACCCGTTTATCAATCAGTATTGGAAATTAACTGCATTACGAAAAATAGCCGTGGGTTTATTTATCGCTGTTATCGCTTTTAGCATTTCGAGCGCAATACAATTTGCAATTGATGCAGGACAAACACCACACATCGGCTGGCAACTATTAGCATTTTTAGTAATAACAATAGCAGAAGTGATGGTTTCTATAACCTGTCTGGAATTTTCTTATACACAAGCACCGACCAAAATGAAATCACTCGTGATGGCGTTATTTTTATTATCGATATCACTCGGCAATTTACTAACCAGTGCGGTAAACTATTTTATTCAAAATGACGATGGCAGCAGTAAACTCGATGGTGTGTCTTATTATGTATTTTTTACCGTGCTAATGCTGATTGCTGCAATACTATTTACTCAGGTTGTAAAACGGTATAAAACCAGAAGCTATATTCAAGCTGAGGCAGTGCTGTAGTGAAAATTGAGCCAATCACAATAGAGCAACAACAGCATGTCATTGACGTGACGTTGTCCTGTATTCAACGTGCAAGTCGTTTTTATGAACGGCAATTTTTGGATATTCCGATACTGTTTGATTTAAGCGGCCGTGCCTCAGGGATGTATTGTGTTAAGGCACGAAAAAAATACATACGTTACAATCCCTGGCTTTTTTCAAAATATTTTAAAGACAGTTTATCCGATACGATTCCTCATGAAGTAGCACATTACATTTCTGATGAATTGTATGGCCTTAGAAACATTAGACCGCATGGCCCTGAATGGAAAGCGGTAATGCAATTATTCGGAATAAAGGCAAAAGCCACTGGCAATTATGATCTCAGTGGTATTCCTACACGACAGCACAAACGAATAGATTACCACTGTGCTTGCGATACTTACCAATTTACCACTAAAAGACATAATCAGGTACAACGCGGTAAAGCGAATTATGCATGTCGAAAGTGCGGCGAGATATTAGTGATAACACCACAATTGGATTCCGTAACATAATTTAGTTAGTTTTTAATCTTCAATTTTTCAATAACTTAAAAAATTATTTTTAAATATTTGACAAGCTGACCGTATGCTTCTATATTTAACCACATGGTTAAATATCAAGATCCTCAATTAGACAGTGTATTTCATGCCTTATCGGATAGTACCCGGCGTGCAATACTGGCACGCTTGTCCAGTGGCGATGCGGTAGTGACTGAATTAGCCGAGCCATTTGATATGTCCTTACCTGCAATTTCCAAGCACTTAACCGTTTTGGAAAAAGCCGGTTTATTACATCGTCATAAAGACGGGCGTATTCGGCGCTGTGAATTAAACGCCGGTCCACTAGAAACCGCATCAGACTGGATTAGTTTTTATAAACAATTCTGGAGTAATCAACTGGATTCATTATCAGATTATTTAGAAAGAAATAAAGCAAAATCTAAATCAAAAAACAGTAAACGTAATCAGAATCAGAATAAGGAGAAATAAAATGGACGCAGCTACTGCAATTCAAAATTTTTCATTAACAATGAATCGAAATTTTAAAGCCGATAAAAAAGATGTTTATGAAGCATGGATAAATAAAGAAGCATTAATTGACTGGTTTGCGCCTACAAAAGAAATGACCACAGTTGTTCATGAATTGGATCTAAAAATTGGTGGTAAATACCGTATTGAAATGATTGAGACAGATGGAACAGCACATAAAGTACACGGCGAATATGTAAAATTCAATCCCTACAACCAAATCGTGTTTACCTGGGAATGGGAAAGTGATGAACAAAAAGTAAATTCTCTGGTAACGATTGATTTAACAGAAAAAGAGGGGACTACCGATATGGTGTTAACCCATGAAAAACTGGCATCACAAGAATCTGTCGATCTGCATTCAGAAGGTTGGACTGGGTGTCTTGCGCAGCTTAATAATTACTTTAACTAAATATTTTAAATACAAAGGATTATATAATGAATGAATTAACAGAAGGAGTAAGTTGGATCGGTGTGGTTTCAGGTTTTGCCATATCATTTATTTTAGGAATGTTCTGGTATAACCCAAAATTTTTCGGCACTAAATGGGCGGCCGGTGTTGGAATTTCACTTGATGATGGTAGCCCATTTCCGATCGCTGCAATGATCATGCAAATATTCGGTACTTTAGGTCTAGCCTGGTTGTTTGGTATAACGGCTGCGAGCAATGCCTTACTGACGATTATATTAATTTTAGCGACAATTATTTTAATTGTTGTTAGTAATGGTAAATATGCCAGAAAAAGTAATGCGGCTGTTGCAATCGAAGGCGGCTACATTTTTGCGATGGGCATTATTATGTTAGTTTGTCAGGGAATATTTTAAGCACGTTTAATTTAACAACAAAGGAGATTAAAATGAATAAATTAATACTGACGGTTTTATCAATATTGATAGCCTCATCTGTTTTTGCTGAACCAATGAAAATGAAAAGCAAAACATTTAGTTCAGAATTTAATAAAATGAAATCACTTGCAGGAACCTGGAAAGGTATGATGGGCCAAGGCGATAAACAAATGCCTATCACCATTAGTTACAAGGTTGCATCCGCTGGTAGCTCCATTGTTGAAACCTCATTTCCGGGGCAACCACAAGAGATGGTGTCAGTTTATACTGATATAAAAGGCAAAGTGAATATGACACACTATTGTGCATTTCAAAATCAACCAACCTTGAGATTGAATGGTTCAACTAAAAATACAATGGATTTTGAATACATTAGTGGTGCTAATATGGATGTAAAAAAAGATGCGCACATGCACAATTTAACGTTAAAGTTTAAAGATAAAAATACCATTGAACAACATTGGACTCAATTTAAAGATGGTAAGTCAGCGGGGCAGAATGTTATTGTATTAAGCAGAGTTAAATAAATATTAATTTTAGTTTGT
>CAYOHQ010000125.1:0-8988 GCA_964403805.1 uncultured Thioalkalispiraceae bacterium
TCTAGTTATAATAAAGCCCAGAATATTTTACATGCAGTGTCTACAGTTTGGACTTGCGCAATTCCTTTTGCAAAATATGTTTGTGATGAAATTAAAGCCAAAGTCGCCTAGATACTTAATGTTTGTAACAAATAAATTTAAAATTTAATTATTCTAATGCAGTTTATTGAAAAGAGAGCTTAAAAATATGAAAACAGTTTTAGTAACAGGTGGTGCAGGATATGTGGGTTCTGGATTAGTTCGTGATTTGTTAAATGAAGGGTACAGGGTTGTATGTGTTGACAGTTTAATGTTTGGTGGGGAGTCGTTATTAAATGTTTGGCATCACGATAATTTTAAATTTTACGATTGTGATGTGAATGATTATGATGAGTTTGATAAGGTATTAGAATCTGAGCAATATGAAGCTGTTATTCATTTAGCAGCAATAGTTGGAGATCCTGCGTGTAAAATGCATTCAGATTTAGCAACAAAAACAAACTGGGAGTCTACTAAACGTTTATTAGATCGAAGTGTTGAATTAGGTATTAACAGATTTGCTTTTGCTTCAACTTGTAGTAACTATGGGAAAATGTCTGATCCAACTTCTTATGTTAATGAGGATTCAAATTTAGCTCCAGTTTCACTGTATGCTGAACTTAAAGTAAAATTTGAAAATTATATGTTAACCGAAATGGATAAACATAAAGAATTTTGTCCTGTGTCTCTTAGATTTTCTACCGTTTATGGAATATCTCCTCGAATGAGATTCGATTTGACTGTCAATGAGTTTACAAAAGAATTAGCGTTAGGGCGAGAGTTAGTGATATTTGGAGAGCAATTTTGGCGACCATATTGTCATGTTAAAGATTTTTCAAGAGCATTTATGACTGTTTTAAAAGCGCCCAAAGAAAAGGTCGCTTACAATGTCTTTAATGTTGGTGTAACAAGTGAAAATTATACAAAACAGATGCTTGTTGATGAAATGCTGAAGGTAATGCCTGATGCGAATATTAAATATATAACTAAAAATGAAGATCCACGTGATTATAGGGTTAATAGTGATAAGATTAAAAAAGAGTTGGGATTTGAAATTAGTATTACAGTTCCTGAAGGAATTAAGGAAATTAAAGAAATTATACAATCAGGTTTGATTCAAGATCCTGAAGAACAAAAATTTTATAATATTCCTCATAAGCGACCTGAGAATGTAAGTTGACTATCTCTAAGAAATTTGTTTCGTTAGTTCGGGAACTCTACAAGACAAATGATTTCATCCCTCTTCACGAACCTAGATTTGTTGGAAAAGAAAAAGAATATGTAGCGAATACAATTGAATCTACTTTTGTCTCTAGTGTAGGTAAATATGTGGATGAATTTGAAAGTAAAGTTGCTAAATTTATTGGTGTTAAATATGCAGTAGCTACAGTCAATGGAACGTCAGCTTTGCATGCGGCATTGGTTGCTTTAGATGTTATGCCTGGAGATTTAGTTATAACTCAGTCATTAACATTTGTGGCAACATGTAATGCAATTAAATATTGCGGTGCTGAACCTGTTTTTGTTGATGTAGATAAATCTACGTTTGGTATGTCAGCTCAATCTCTAGATGATTTTTTGAGTTCGCAAACAGTAATAAAGGATGGTCGTTGTATTCACAGCGAAAGTGAGAGAAGGGTTAAGGTTTGCATTCCTATGCATACCTTCGGTCATCCAGTTGACATAGATGCAATTAAAAAAATCTGTGATAAATATGGTATTCATTTATTGGAAGATTCAGCTGAATCTTTGGGAAGCACCTATAGTGAAAAAGGTGCTGGAAGCTTCGGTGAGCTTTCAATTATAAGTTTTAATGGCAACAAAATTATTACAACTGGAGGGGGGGGGATGGTTGTTACAAATAATGAAGAGCTTGCAGTTAAAGTTAAACATTTAACAACTACAGCTAAAATCGCTCATAAATGGAATTATAATCATAATGAAGTCGGTTATAATTATCGCATGCCAAACCTTAATGCTGCATTAGGGTGTGCCCAGCTAGAAAACTTAAATAAATTTATAAACAATAAGCGAAATTTGGCACAGGTTTATTCTTCTTGGTGTTTAGATAATGATGTGAATTTTTTTAATGATACTAAATTAACGAAATCTAATTATTGGCTGAATGCGTTAATATTAAAAGATGAAAAGGAAAGAACAGATTTTTTAGAAGAAACTAATTCAAATGATATTATGACACGACCTTCATGGGAACCTATGCATCGATTAGATATGTATAAAGATTGTTATTCCAGTAACCTGGAAAATACTAATTGGTTGTCTGAAAGAATTGTTAATATACCGAGTTCAGTAATATCCCAAAACTTATAATATTCTAATAAAATTAATGGTATCTAAAAGAAAAGTTTGCGTGATTACAGGCACAAGAGCAGAGTATGGTTTGCTTTATTGTTTGATGAGTGAAATAAAATCAAGTGAAGCACTTGAGTTGCAAGTGGTTGTTACAGGAATGCACCTTTCGCCAGAATTTGGGCTTACCTATAAAGAGATTGAGAAGGATGGTTTTGATATAGATTTTAAAGTTGAAATGTTACTGTCATCAGATACATCAATTGGAATCAGTAAGTCAATGGGGCTTGCCATGATTGGTTTTTCTGATGCATTTTCAATGTTGAAACCAGATTTACTAGTAATATTGGGTGACCGTTTTGAGATTTTTTCAGCAGCTAGTGTTGCTACAATTTTTAATATTCCAATTGCACATATTCACGGTGGAGAAACAACTGAAGGAGCATATGATGAAGCGATGAGGCACTCGATTACTAAAATGTCCCATTTACACTTTACTGCCGCAGAGCAATATAGGAAGCGTGTGATACAGTTGGGAGAGCAACCTGAGCGTGTATATAATTTTGGGGCAATAGGAATCGATAATATTAAACGATTAAATTTGTTGGTGAAAGAGTCGTTTGAGGAGTCTATAAATTTCAAGTTAGGGAGGTTTAATTTTTTAATTACTTATCACCCAGTTACACTTGAAAAATCAACCTCAAGAATTCAATTTGAAAATTTACTAACAGTGCTTAATGGCTTAAGTGAGACGCATATGATATTTACAAAAGCAAATGCTGATACTGATGGTCGAGTTATTAATGAGATGATTGATAATTATGTATTAACTCATCCTGATCGAGCGTGCGTGTTCACATCTCTTGGGCAATTACGCTATCTATCTTCCATTCAGTTTATGGATGCTGTTATAGGAAACTCATCAAGTGGGTTGTTAGAAGTTCCAAGTTTTAAAGTGGCTACAATTAATGTTGGTAGTCGGCAGCAAGGACGAATTAAGTCTGAAAGTGTAGTTGACTGTGATAATAGTAAGTCTGGCATTAAAGGTGCGATAGAAAAAATTTATAGTGATGAATTTCAAGAAAAAATAAAACACACTATTAATCCGTTTGGTAACGGTGGAGTGTCAAAGCGTATTGTGAATGTGTTGTGTGATACGCCGCTGGATAATATTTTAAAAAAACAATTTTTTGATAGTTTTAATGAGACGACTCACTGAGAGAAAAGTTTTTTATTTGTTTGTAGTGGTTTCTACTAAATCAATATTATTTTTTTTTGATGTAAATGTAAAAGGTTGAGAGTAACAGCAGTTATTCAATACGGTAATGTAACTAGGTTTCAATTTCATCCGGGAAAGAGTGAGGGAATTGATTTAAATGTATTAAGAGGGCTAGCAGGTTTCTGAGGTTATGACAAGAGTGGGCGGGGACATTTTTATAATAGCTGAAGCTGGAGTAAATCATAACGGTGACCGTGATATGGCATTTGAATTAGTTGATGCAGCACAAGAAGCTGGCGCAGATGCCGTTAAGTTTCAAACTTTTAAAGCAGAGAATATTGTAATAAAAAGTGCTGTTAAAGCTAACTATCAATTAAATAAAACGGATGCTAACGAAACTCAGTTTGAGATGTTAAAACGATTAGAGCTTGGGCATGCTGTTCACTATGATTTAAAAAGATACTGTAATAGTAAAGGATTAGAATTTCTTTCGACAGCATTTGATTTAGATAGTTTACATTTTCTAAACTCGGATTTAGGTTTGAATAAATTAAAGATTCCTTCAGGCGAAATTACTAACGGTCCATTATTGTTGGCGCACAGCCTTACCGGCTGTGAGCTAATTGTTTCAACTGGTATGACTACATTGGAAGAGATTGAAAATGGACTGAGTGTTATTGCATATGGATTAACTAGAAGAAAAAACTATAATAGTAATCCTTCAAAAAAACATTTTTTGGATGCGTATAGATCTGAAGAAGGGCAAAAACTACTAAAAGAAAAAGTGACGCTTTTGCATTGTACGACAGAGTATCCAGCGCCTGAAGAAGATATTAATTTAAAAGCAATGCAGAATTTGTATAAATTATTCGGTTTGAAAGTTGGTTACTCTGATCACAGTGAAGGAATATTTGTATCTACTTTGGCCGCAGCTTTGGGAGCAACTATTATTGAAAAACATTTTACATTAGATAAAAGTTTACCTGGTCCAGATCATGCTGCTTCGTTAAATCCAATTGAGCTAAAAGATATGGTTAATTCAATTCGAAAAGTGAAATTAATCCTAGGTGATGGAGTAAAGGTTCCAAAACCATCTGAGCTCGCTAATAGAGATGTAGCTCGCAAAAGTATAATTGCTGCAAGTGAAATAGTTAAGGGCGACATCTTTACAAAAAAAAATATTTCAATTAAACGTCCAGGAACAGGTTTAAGTCCAATGGAATACTGGGATCTTCTAGGTAAAAAAAGTCAACAAGACTTTTCTGTTGATGAGGTTATCGTTGGCTCAAAAAAAGCTTAGGCCGGTTATAGTTTTAGGTGCTGGAGGGCATTCTAAAGTTGTCATTAATGTTTTAAATAAGCTTGATAGAACTATTTTAGGCGTTACAGATCCAAATAAAACTATTAATGAAACATTTTTTGATATGAAAATTCTTGGTTCTGATGAAATTATAAATCAATATCGAACCGATGAAATAGAGTTAGTTAACGGGGTTGGTAATTTACCCAATGATAATACGCGCGCTCTTGTATCAAATCGATTTGAAGATCTAGGGTACAAGTTTACAACAATTATACATCCTACTGCTGAAGTATCAGAAAACGTAACACTATTGGATAGTGTTCAAATAATGGCAGGTTGTATAATTCAACCCGGTGTTATAATTGGTAAAAATAGTATTATAAATACTGGAGCTATAATTGATCATGATTGTCAAATTGGTTCAAATTGTCATATTGCGCCAGGAGTTACATTAAGTGGAGGTGTTCAAATTGATAATAATACACATATTGGGACAGGAACTGTTGTAATACAGAATATTGTAATAGGGGAAAATGTAATAGTAGGCGCAGGTTCGATTGTTGTGAAGGATATAAAAGATGATACAAAATTTATTCAGCCAAGAAGAGTGTCAGGAAATTAAAGGAACTAAAAAGTTGAGTGATTGGAAGAAGTCATTATTACTATCAAACGAGAATTTAAAAAGAGCGATTGAGGTTCTTGATGAAAGCGGTATGCGTATTGTACTTATAGTTGATGATGAAGGTCGATTAAAAGGTACAGTTACCGATGGTGATATACGCCGTGCATTACTACGTCATATTGGTATGTCATCATTAGTTACTGAGGTTATGCAAGCTAATCCGACTACAGCTAAAATTACAGATAATAGTAAAGTTATTTTAGAGTTAATGAAAACGAATGATTTATTACAGGTTCCTATAATAGACACAAATGGATATGTGGTTGGATTGGAAACATTACAAAATTTAGTCGAGGTTAAACGGCATGATAACCCGGTCTTCTTGATGGCAGGTGGATTTGGTAAAAGATTGCATCCATTGACAAAAGAAATACCTAAGCCACTACTTAAAGTTGGCAGTCGCCCCATATTGGAGACAATTTTACGGCAATTTAAAGAAGCTGGATTTCATCGTTTTTACATTTCTACTCATTTTAAGGCCGATATGTTACGTGAACATTTTGGTGACGGTAGCGAGTGGGGAGTTAATATTGATTATGTATATGAACGAGAACCACTAGGTACAGCTGGTTCATTAGGATTGCTACCTAAAGAATTACCCGATCTGCCACTTATAATGATGAATGGGGATCTTCTTACCAAAGTTAATTTTGAAGAGCTATTAGCTTTTCATAAAAAAGAAAAAGCTTATGCGACTATGTGTGTAAGAGAATATGATTTCCAAGTACCCTATGGTGTGATCGATATTGAAGGGGGTTGTGTTTGCAAAATTGTCGAAAAACCGGTACATCGGTTTTTTGTAAATGCCGGTATCTATGTGCTTGAACCCGAATTGATTCGACAAGTTGATGGAAATGGATATATCGATATGCCAAAACTTTTAGAAATGCAGATTGAAATGAACCATCAAGTTAAATCATATCCGATCCATGAGTATTGGCTTGATATAGGGCGTATGGAAGAATATGAACGAGCCAACAACGAAATTGATAGTCTGATTGCATGAAAATAAAAAAACTAGCCATAGTTGGTCTCGGCAGTATCGGGCGGAGACACATTCGAATTATGAAAGAAATTCGTCCAGAGATTGAAATTATTCTGGTTAGATCTGGTTTTGGTCGTTCTTGGCCAGAGGAAAAGTTAGCGACTCAGTCTGTTAATTCAGTTAATGAAGCAGTCGAAGCCGAGGTTGAGGCAGCGATTATTTCATCTCCGGCTACAGTACATTTACGACAAGCTTTAGAATTTTCAAAAGCCGGTGTTCATGTGCTCATAGAAAAACCTTTGTCGCATAGTTTGGATGGAATAAATCAGCTACAAAGTATCGTTGCGGATAAAAAGAATATTGCACTAGTAGGTTATGTACTTCGCTATGCACCATGTGCTATTAAATTCAAACAATGGCTTGATAAAGATGATATCGGAAAGTTGCTGCACGCAAAAATAGAATGTGGTTCCTATTTGCCTGACTGGAGACCAGAACAGGATTATCGTAAAACAGTATCCGCATCGTCTGAGCTGGGTGGTGGTGTTTTAGCTGAGTTGAGTCATGATTTGGATTATTTGCATTGGTTTTTTGGGACCCCCTCAAGAGTACAAGCCAGATTGAGTAATAGCAACTCTCTTGAATTAGATGTTGATGATCAAGCTGATTTAATTTTAAATGATTCAAATGGATTTCCAATTACCGTTAATTTAGATTTTTGCCGTCGTCATCCAACACGAAAATGTATTGTTCAAACTACCCAAGGTCAACTGGAATGGGATGCGATAAAAAAACAAGTTACTTGGCGGGCATGTGATGTGGAACCTGTTGTTGAACAGTGTAATTATGACCGCGACTATATATATCGAAGTCAACTTGAGCATTTTCTTGATTGTATTGAACAAGGTAATACACCGAGGGTATCTCTCGATGAAGGGATTGATGTTCTGCAGTTGATAGATGCTGCGCAACGAGCAAGTGATTCCAATAAGAGTATTTTTATATGAATACCTTTGCTTTTATATTTGCTCGCGGCGGTTCAAAGGGTTTGCCTGGGAAAAATATTCGTTATTTAAATGGCAAACCACTACTCGCTTATTCTATCGAAATGGCACAGCAAGTTGACAGAATCTCGCGTGTTTTTGTTTCTAGCGATGATGGTGACATTATCAATGTCGCGATTGACTACGGTGCTGAAGTAATCGAGCGTCCAAAAGAACTGGCGCAAGATGATACCCCTGAATGGCTGGCCTGGAAACATGCAGTGAAATGGGTAAAAGAACAGGGCAATGAGTTTGATTGTTTTATTTCATTGCCAACCACCTCACCTTTGCGTAATGCAGAAGATGTTAATGCTTGCCTGGAACGACTTGATGAAGAGACTGATATAGTTGTGACTGTAACCAATACCTCGCGCAGTCCTTATTTTAATATGGTGCGCGAAGAAAATGATTATATGAAATTACTGATCGAGGATAATAAGAACTATTCTCGACGACAAGATACACCGAAGGCCTATGATATGAGTACGGTAGCTTATGTTGCTAGGCCCGAATTTATTCTTAATTCAAATAAGATTTTTGACGGTCGCGTTAAGGCTGTTCAAATACCAAATGAGCGAGCAATTGATATCGATACAAAGATGGATTTTTTGGTTGCCGAAACTTTATTAAAAGAAATGAAGGGAAATTAATGCTTGATACAAAGGTAGTTGCAATAACAGGTGGAGCTGGTTTAATAGGATCGTCTTTTGCCAGATCTATTATAAAAAATGGTGGCAAGGTTATCATAGGCGATGTGGTAGAAGACAAAGGGCGTGAGTTAGAAGATGAACTTGGAGTGCAATATTCGTCGTTTATAAAAATTGATACTTCTGATCCCGAGTCCATTGAACAGTTTATCCAACAAGGAAGTGAAAAATTTGGTCATATTGATGCCGCTATTCATTGCGCGTATCCTCGTTCAACTCAATGGGGTACTAAGTTTGAAGAGTTGAAACCAGAAGGTTTAGCTGAAGATCTATTCAAACAATTAGGTGGTGCGATTATTTTTTCACAACAAATGGTTGCTTACTTTCGAGAGCTGGGTCACGGTAATTTAATCCACCTCGCATCGATTCAGGGAGTTGCGGCGCCAAAATTTGAGCATTATAAAGGGACTAAAATGGTATCGCCAATTGAATATAGTGCAATTAAATCTGGGATTATTTCGATTACGCGGTATATAGCATCGTACTGTAAAGGCGAAAATATTCGTGCGAATTGTGTTAGTCCTGGTGGAATTCTCGACCAACAACCAGAGTCTTTTTTGAAGCAATATAGAGCCTCTTGCGCGACAAAAGGAATGATGGAAGCAGATGATCTGAATGGCACTATATTGTATTTATTGTCAGATATATCTGCTTGCGTAACTGGCCAAAATGTTATTATTGATGATGGTTGGACTTTGTATATGTGTATTGAACGTTGGAG
>CAYOHQ010000126.1:0-8974 GCA_964403805.1 uncultured Thioalkalispiraceae bacterium
TTAGTATTTGCTTCGATTAAGCCAACCCAGTTTACATAGTTTTGATAGATTGGTTTGTTATCACCAGTGACATATTTTCGTGCAATTGAGTTCATACATCCATCTGCACCAATGATAATGTCTGCTTTGATTTGTTGGCCGTTATCAAAAAACACCCTAGTGGTATTTTTTTCGCAGGACTCTATTTTTGAAACACAATGGTCAAATTGAACTTCTATTTTAAGTTGTAGTAGCTTGTTTATTAAAATAGCGTGTAAACATTTTCTCGATATAGCGTAATTGGTTTCGGTCGTTTTTACTGCGAACTGTTTTAACTCTATTTCACTGAGAAATTCATCTGTTTCAGTATAACGTTGCATTTTATTGAGTGACCAGGCTTTCGATTTCACATCGTTAAGCAAGTGTAGTTTATCGAGAATGTGAATTACGTTCTGCCATAACACCAGGCCTGCTCCCGGATATTTTAATTCAGAATTGCGTTCATATACCGTAATCCGAAAATTTTTTTTATCGAGTGCGATAGCACTACAGAGTCCTGCTATGCCGCCACCCAGAATTGCAATTTTAGTTTGTGTCATCAATTAAAGTAAAATTGGCTTCTGCTGTGGATTTATTAATGCTTAATTCCAGTTCGCAATAGTTATTTATTTCTAGCGGTTCATCTCCGCAACTGCATGAGGGGACGATTTCAGTGAAAAATAAACCAATATGCACGTTTATAGTATTCGTATTTTCTTTATGACTTAACACTGTTATGCCTAAATTACTTTCGTTCACTATACCACCCTGAGTAGTGGCTTTTTGTAATGGTATAACGCCAGACTCTATAGTCTTAATCTCTAATTTCAGGCATTGGTTAAATAATTCTGTATCCCAATGCTGTAATGTTTGTGTTAATTTTGTCATATTGCTATTGAGTAAGTTACAGTAATGAGTAAATTATACTATTCCAGAGTTGCTGTTTTTAGTACACTTATAAAATAGTTTCATATGGAGAATAATATGTATCATCAACATGGAAAAGCATCTCGAGCAACCATCATTACTTTAGCGTCAATTGCTATTTTAATCTCATTAGCTGTTTTATTTTTACCTTCCGGTTTTAGCAATGATATCGCAAAAATTGGTAAAGGCTCAAAAATCGCGGTGTTCGCCTATAATAATGGCACAACCAACAGTATGGATATGATGAATTTAATGGAACAGCTTCGTTCTTCATATTCGGATAAAGTTGAATTTTTAGCTGTGAGTATTAGTGCTCCAATCGGAAAGAAATTCTTAACAGATTATGGTGTTCAACAATCAAATCTGGTTTTGTTTGGAGAAGATGGCACTATCAAGGGTTTATTACCTGCAACCGGTGATGAAGCTGTTTTAAGAGCCGGTTTAGATAAATTTTTAGCTAATTGATTCTAATTTGAAAACAAGTCTGCAATAATAATATTGCAGACTATGGTTTATTAATCAATATTAATCGCGAGACGCAATTTTTTCATTGCTGCATTTTCAAGTTGACGAACACGTTCTGCCGAAATATTGTATTCAGTTGCTAAAGTCTGCAATGTTGTTTTATCTTCCGCTAACCACCGACGTTGAATAATGGCTTTACTGCGTTCATCGAGTGTTTTGATTGCATCGACCAATTGTTTATTATTTTGCTTGGTGGTCATGTGATTTTCGATCAAACGCGAAGGTTCATGACGCATATCTTCAAGGTATGCTGCCGGTGCAAAATGTTCATCATCATCAGAATCTTTAACATCAAACTCAATATCCGATCCGGTTAGACGTGATTCCATTTCTAAAACATCTTTTTTAGTCACACCCAAATCTTTAGCAACCGAACTCACTTCTGCATCGGTAAACCAGGCTAATCGTTGTTTGGATTTACGTAAATTAAAAAATAATTTTCGCTGTGCTTTAGTCGTCGCAACTTTAACAATGCGCCAGTTCTTCAAAATAAATTCATGCATTTCGGCACGTATCCAATGCACGGCGAATGAAACCAGACGCACATTTTTGCTTGGATCAAAGCGTTTCACGGCTTTCATTAAACCGATGTTGCCTTCCTGTATTAAATCCGCAAGGGCCAGACCATATCCTGAATAACTACGGGCGATATGGGCTACAAAGCGTAAATTCGAAATAACGAGACTTTGAGCAGCGTCTAAATCATTGCCATCATGCAGGCGTATTGCTAGTGCTGTTTCCTGTTCTCGTGTTAAAACCGGAATAGCATGAATGCCACTAAGATACGACTCAATGTTTCCTGATGGTACGGTAAGTTGTAATTGTAGCTTGCTTGTCATTCTGACTTGCTCCCATTTTATGTGTTTTTAATATTAGCACTCTCATTATACGAGTGCTAATTATTTTAGCACTCACAGGGTTGGAGTGCCAATATAAGTAAAAGTTCAATTACTAATATTTGTGTAAGTTACTGATAATATTCGTTTTCAGGGGCGATCTGGGGACCAATAATTGATTTTAAGTTATTGAATTTACTTAAATTATCTAATTTTAATTGTTCGTTACTGAAACTAACCTTCACTCTCAGAGGGGAAATTCATCGGCATTCCATGCAGTGGTGAAGTCATAGGAGCGCCATTTTCAAACAGGCTAACGCGGTTTCGGCCTTGTTCCTTGGAAAAGTATAGGGCCTTGTCAGCATACGAGATAAAGCGGCTAAGGCTAGCTTCGCCATTATCCTGATAATTGGCAAGCCCGATGCTGATGGTGATATTGACGCCAGATGGATTTAATGATTCAACACGGTGTTTAAATTCTTCGGCCAATTCCAGTATATCGGCCGAGTCAACATTGGCGATCAGAACACAGAATTCTTCTCCACCAAAGCGAACAACCATCTCATCATTAAAGACCTCCATAAGCAATTCACCTAAAGCAGCGAGCACGTGATCGCCGGTTATATGACCCAGAGTGTCATTTATTTGCTTGAATCGATCAATGTCGATGAGCATAGCCCAAACCGGGTTGTGATTCGGGTTAGAGATAAAATCTTCACCATTATCAAGTAGGTAGCGCTTGCTTCTAACGCCGGTCAAGCTGTCTGTTGCGGCTATCCAGCGCATGTATTCGGCCTGGTGTTTAAGCGCATCAAATTGGTGTTTAATCATCAGTAATGCCCGAACTCGAGCCATCAGTACTTCTTCAACAATGGGTTTTAAGACGAAATCATTTGCTCCGGCATGAAATACTTCGACCTGATTGTCATGATCTTCATTACCGGTTAATACCAGCACCGGCATTTCCTGTTGTGAATAATGTAATTTCACCCGAATGGCGTGCAGCAAGTCGCCGCCGGTCATGGTGTCTTTAAGATAAAAATCGGTAATAACCAGGTCGTATTTTTCGATCTGGTTATTGTCATCGGTCGGGTCAGCATCGTGTTGTTCTTGGAGATTTTGTAATGCTTTTTCAGCGGTCAAACAATGCTCTACTCTTAGGCCATGTTTCTCGAGGATGGTTGAGGTGACTGTTGCTGCTGTTTTACTGTCCTCAACGTATAGAATTTTACCAACCAAGCCGGTATTGCGTTGAATAAATGATGAGATAAAGGTTCCGAATGCACGATAACCTTCTGATTTATCAAAGTAATCTGTCACACCTGCTTCAAAGCCTTCACGTAACAAACGGTCGTCGGCATCTCCAGATACAACGATTACCGGGGTGTAGTGGTGGCTTGTCGATTTTCGGATTTTACTACTGAGTTTTAAACCGTCCATATCGGGCAGTAATAACGCGGTGGTGATTAAGTCAAATTTTTCGACATCGAGTAAGGCTAATGCTTCCCGGCCACCTTTTACCGAAGTGACTTTGCAATTATTTATTTCATCACGCAAGGTTCGCGCTAAAATGGCACGTGATACCGACGAACCTTCAATAACCATTATTCGAGTGGGTTTTCCCGACATAAAATATTATTTAACCAAAATTAGTGGAAAGAGAACCACATTATTTATGTAGAAATAATGTAGTAACATAAGAATTATAGATGATATTAAATTTTTAAGTAGGCTCTATTTCACGTAAATGACGACCTACAGCCAGCCATGAACCGGCTAAACCCAATAAAATACTAAAACCACATAAGGATAAACCATCTGTAAAACCTAAACCCTGCAGTGAAAAATCACTTTGGTATAAATTGGTTAAATTCTCAACTGGAGAACTTAACGAAAATACCGCGATATTCACCAACACGAAGGCAATTACCCCACCAAAAAAGCCATACCATGCCCCGGTATACAGGAATGGCCGTCGAATGAAGGCATCGGTTCCACCGATTAATTTAATGATAATAATCTCGTCACGTCTACCCTGTATTGCCAGTCGAATCGTATTTCCGACAACCAGAGTAACGGCTAATGCTAATAGAACCGACATAACGGTGACACCGCGTTCGACAATTTTCAATATGGCATTCAGGCGTCTAAGCCATTGCATGTCCAGTTGCGCAAAATCAACATAGGATAATTTTTGAAAATCAGCGACCAGTTTTTCTGAATTTTCGGGATTGTTATAGCGCAATGACGGCTGCACAATTAACACTGACGGTAAGGGATTTTTTTTCAATGCTTTAAGGACATCACCATAACCCGATAAGCGTTTGAATTCTTCCAGCGCTTTATCTTTGGAAATATACTGTACTTCGGCAACTTCGGCTAAACTTTGTAATTTCGTTTGAAGCTTACGTGCATTTTTATCACTGGTATCGCGTTTTAGAAATAACGATATGTGTGTTGCACCATCCCAGCCGGTACTCAGGTGTTGCACATTTTCCAGTAACACATGCAATGCCGATGGCAATGCCAAAGCAATGCCTATCACGGCGGCGGTTAAAAAAGTTGAAAAGGGTGTCCCGATTAACTTTCCAAGACTGTAGAAAAACACTTGTAAATGACGCAATACATATATTTTAAAATTGGTAATGGGGCCATGCAGAGTAGGAATGGCGCGCTCATTTAAAATTGACTTACTCATGCGCCGCGTCCTGTATTCGTTGGAGAATGTATTGAAACACTATCGTTGAGCAATACACCATCACGTAGCTCAATAACGCGATGCCCCATTTGAGAAATTAAATCCAGATCGTGGCTGGCAATTAAAACAGTGACACCAACCGCATTAAATTGCTCAAATATTGACATAATTTCTTTTGATAAAGCAGGGTCGAGATTTCCGGTAGGCTCGTCAGCTAGTATCAAGGGAGGTTTATTCACAACTGCTCGGGCGATTCCGATGCGTTGTTGTTCGCCTCCTGAAAGTGTAATTGGCATTACTTTTTCTTTAGAGAGTAAATCTACCTTATCTAGTGCCGCACGAACCCGGCGTAAAATTTCACGGTGCGGGTGGCCCATAATAATTAATGGCAAGGCAACGTTATCAAATACAGTTCGATCAAACAGTAATCGGTTATCCTGAAAGATGATGCCGATATTGCGCCGTAGATACGGAATTTTACGACCGCTAACTTTATTCAGATTTTGACCATCAATAATAATCTGGCCGCGAGTGGGGCGTTCTAATAATCCGATTAATTTTAAAAAAGTACTTTTCCCTGCACCGGAATGGCCAGTCAGGAAAGCCATTTCACCGGGTTCAAGATGCAGTGACACATTTGATAGTGCATCGTGACTATTTGGATAACGCTTACTGATATTGGTGAAACGAATCATGATGGTATATCTCTATATATTTTTATTTTCATTATTCGGTACATCAAACAAGGCATCGATAAAATCATTGGCATTAAATTCTCGTAAATCTTCGGCTTTTTCACCAACACCAATAAATCGAATGGGTAGCTTTAATTTATGTGCAATAGCAAAAATAACACCGCCTTTGGCAGTACCATCCAGTTTGGTTAAAGTAATGCTGGTTAAATTCAGCGCTTTATCAAATTCAATGGCCTGATTCAGGGCGTTTTGCCCGGTGCCGGCATCAACCACCAACATTACTTCCTGTGGTGCGTTTTTGTCTATTTTTGATAATACCCGTTTTATTTTTTTTAATTCTTCCATTAAATTAGATTGAGTATGTAACCTGCCGGCAGTATCAGCAATTAATATATCAATATTTTTCGCTTTTGCTGATTCAAGCGCATCAAAAATTACCGATGCACTGTCGGCACCATCGTGTTGCGCAATAACCGGAACATCATGGCGTTCACCCCAGGTTTTTAATTGCTGCACAGCCGCTGCTCGAAATGTATCGCCGGCAGCAAGCATCACCGATTTACCCTGTTGTTGAAAATGACGTGTAATTTTACCAATACTGGTGGTTTTACCGGCACCGTTAATACCGGTCATTAATATTACAAAGGGCGCTTGATCCAATTTATTAACCAGTTGTGACAGTGGCTGTTCACAAGGCAGTAATATATCAAGTAACAATTTGCGTAAAGCAGTATATAACGAACTAGAATCGGTTAACTCTTTACGTTTACATTTAGCCGTCAGCTCAGTGATAATGTCACTGGTTGCTTCAATTCCAAGATCGGCGGTTATTAGCAGGGTCTCTATTTCTTCGAGTAACTCATCATCAATTTGTTTTTTACTCAAAAATAAATTGGATAAACCGCTATTAATATTATTTCGGGTTCCACTTAGCCCGTCTTTCAAACGGGATAATAGTGACGATGGCTTATCTTCAGTCGTTATTTTTTTTGGGGATTTTTTGAAACCAAACATTATTCTCAGTGTCGAACCTGCGTTACTAAAATTACAATAAATACAAGTGTCTCATATTAGCTATTTTACGTACAACTGGCTAAATAAAGTGATCGCCAGTGGACTGACCAGAGTAATCGAAAATAAGCTGAAACACTTGTACACTTCGGTAGCTTATCCTACCATTGCAGACATTAAGTTTGTATGGTGAATATAATTAAAGTTCAGGAAAACACGCATGTTAAAACAAATTGGAATGAGTTTATCGCTATTTTGCGCTTTGGGTACAGTTATCGGAACGGCTGAAGCGACTGTTTATGAGCATAATTTAAAAA
Organism: uncultured Thioalkalispiraceae bacterium; assembly: GCA_964403805.1. Classification (GTDB taxonomy): domain Bacteria; phylum Pseudomonadota; class Gammaproteobacteria; order UBA6429; family Thiohalophilaceae; genus CAYQUC01. Next base: position 7,028 of record CAYOHQ010000126.1, read on the forward strand.
ACGGTATGAAAATACTGGTGAATGAAGATCATCGGGCACCGGTGGTTGTGTCTCAGGTGTGGTATCGAGTTGGATCCAGCTATGAGGCGAACGGCCGCACAGGTTTGTCTCATGTATTAGAGCATATGATGTTTAAAGGCAGTGAGAAATACAAACCTGGTGAATTTTCTAAAATTATTGCTCGACATGGTGGCCGGGAAAATGCCTTTACTGGTAAAGACTATACGGCTTATTTTCAACAACTTGAAAAAAGTCGATTAAAAGTCAGTATGGAAATGGAAGCGGACCGAATGGTCAACCTGACATTACCCAAAGACGAATTTAAAAAAGAACTGGCGGTGGTTATCGAAGAGCGGCACATGCGCACTGACGACAAACCACAATCAAAAACCTATGAGCAGTTTAATGCTATGGCTTATATGAGTAGCCCCTATGGTCAACCCATTATCGGGTGGCAAAATGATCTTGATAATATGGAAATTGAAGATTTACAAAAATGGTATCAAAAGTGGTATACCCCGAGTAATGCGACTCTGGTCGTTGTTGGTGATGTTAATCACAAAGATGTTTTCACAATGGCAGAAAAATATTATGGTGTGATACCTGCACGTGTTGTTGAAAAATTAAAACCACGAAAGGAAGTAGCCCAAGTCGGCGAGCGTCGTTTGATTGTTAAAGCACCTGCTAAACTTCCCTATTTAATAATGGGTTATAAAGTACCATCATTAAAAACGGCTGAACAGAAATGGGAGGCTTATGCACTCGAAGTATTAACGGGTATTTTAAGTTCGGGTTCAAGTTCTCGATTTCCAAAACGTCTGGTGCGCGACCAACAAATTGCAGCCAATGCAGATACCGGCTTTAATTTGTATTCAAGACAAAGTGAGATATTTCTGATTGATGCTACACCATCAGCGGGTAAAGATTTAACCGTGCTAGAAGATGCGATTCTGAAACAAATTGATGATGTTAAAAATAATTTGGTCAGCGATAAAGAACTAGCCAGTATTAAAGCACAAGTTGTTGCCGCTAACGTTTACGAACGTGATTCAATTTTTTATCAGGCGATGCAACTTGGCACATTGGAAACGGTGGGTCTTGGTTGGCAACGACTGGACGAATATGTTACTAAAGTACGAGAAGTAACTGCAGAGCAAATCCGACAAGTCGCAAAAAAATACCTGATTGAAGATCGCTTGACTGTTGCGCATTTAATTCCACAGGAATTAAATAAACCAACAAAAATACCAGCATCTCATCATTAATTAAATTTAAAAATAGGAATTACGTATGTCAGCTACATCTTCAACACAGAAGAACCTAATCATTGGTGCCATTGCGCTAGTTGCAGTGATCGCCGCAGTTTTTATATTTAATAAACTCGGTGTGCTGCCTACTGATGAGCCTGAAATAACCAGCGTAGAAGGTGGTGGTCCCAAAATCCAAACCTGGAAAACTAAAAATGGTTCAAAAGTTTTGTTTGTTCCAACGATGCAATTACCCATGCTTGATTTACGAGTTACTTTTGATGCCGGGGCAGCGCGTGATGCAAGTAAATCAGGACTGGCATTAATAACGAATAGCATGTTGGATCAAGGGGCAAAACTTGGCGACAAATCATTAAGCAGTGATGATATTGCTGAACGTTTTGATAGTATTGGTGCTCGCTTTTCAACTTCATCACTAAAAGATATGGCGGTATTGAGTCTACGCAGCCTAACAGACACACAGATTTTAAATCAGTCACTTGAAACATTTATGGCTGTGTTACAGGCACCAACATTTCCCAAGCGTGATTTTGATCGAACCAAGAAACAAATGTTGATAGGTTTAAAAGCGCAAGCTCAATCACCAGCCAGTATTGCAAGCAAGCTTTTTTATAAAAATTTATTTGGCTCGCATGCGTATAGCTCGTCTAGCACAGGTTCTGAGAAAAGTATAAAGTCA
>CAYOHQ010000127.1:0-8917 GCA_964403805.1 uncultured Thioalkalispiraceae bacterium
AATCACATCATCTGCAGTTAATGCCTGGCTTTGTGAAGTAATCGGCTCATTATTTAAACTTGGCGGTGACTGATTTGCAGCAGTACCTCCCATTGGCATTATATAATACGACTGACCGCGTCGTGCTATTACTACAACTGAAATTCCCGGTGAACCTAATGTTGTATAGGCTTTGTTTAATTCGATGGTATCACCACTCTTGGCGCCTTCGATAACTTCAACAAAAGCATCGCGATGCTTACCTTTAGCTAAATTGACATCCTTCGCAGTTGCACTGGGTATCACGACAGTATTTTCAAAATCTTGAACAACATTATCAACAAACTTAAATTCGTGTCTGCCGATTTTTATAATATCGTTGTGATTCAACATGCGTTTTTTAACGCGCTCACCATTTAATAATGTGCCATTAGTACTTCCAAGATCTTCAATGTAGATATTTTGTAAGGCCAAAAATGCAGCATGCTCACCACTCACCGTGTTATCGTCTAATTGAATATCATTGTGCGGTTTACGGCCGATTGTCATCCTCTCTTTTTCCAGGAGATATTCTTTTATAACAGTACCATCATGTGTCAGTATTATTTTTGCCATTTATTACTATACAACCTTTGTTTCTTTGTAAGTTATCGTCATTTTAATTATTTTCTTTTGTCTCAATGCAGTATATCGGGATTAAAATCAGGCTATTGATAACAACAATATCTAATAATACTTATATAGTTGATTTTCTGACTTATTCATCTGTTATTCCGCAATAGCTATCGAGACTAGAACAACGGTTATATTATCCGTACCACCATTGGTATTTGCCAATCCAATCAATGCTTTAGCAGAAGCAACCAGATCCCCGGTATTTTCATTTAGGGCATCTTCTATGGCCTCATCATCCACTAAATCAGATAATCCATCCGAGCACAGTAAATAAATATCCTGATCTTCAATATCGTGGACAAATACATCAACTTCCACTTCAGCGCCAATTCCCAGAGCACGAGTTATCAAATTTTTACTAACAGACAAATTTGCCTCTTCAGCACTTAAATAGCCGTTGTCCACTAACTCCTGGACTAAAGAATGATCATTTGTTAATTGTGCTAAGGATTTATTGCGTAACTGGTAAATTCGAGAATCACCAACATTAGATAAAATTATTTTATCATCTCTTACTAATGCCGAAACTAACGTAGTTCCCATACCGGCACACTCAGGATGCTCAAGAGAATGATCATGAATTTCGGTATTTGCCAATTCAACCGCGTCACGAACGATATCTTTATACTGAATATCACTACTTAATTCGAATTCAGGTCGTAATACCGCTTTTAATGCGTTACACACCTGCTGCACGGCAATTTCGCTAGCGACTTCACCGGCATTATGCCCGCCCATACCATCTGCTAACACTGCGAGATTCATATCCGTTTCGCAAATAAAATCATCTTCATTATGATCTCGAGATAAACCTACATCACTGTGACCGTGAATTGTTATACTGTAATTAGCCATTGTGGTTTCTTTTTCGTTCTGATCAGTCATCTAATTTGTCTCTACATCTTTTAAGTGAATTTACCATTTTTAGTCCACTTTGGAATCTTTTTTCAGCATCTTTTTGTAATCCTTTATTAATTATTTTACTGATACACTGAGGTAAATCCGGACGAAACATCCGAACATCGGGATGTTTCTCATTTGCAATTTTATACATCAGGCTTGCCAGTGATTCTCCAATAAAGGGTAATTCACCGGCTAACATTTGATATAAGGTTACTGTTAATGAAAACAAATCTGAACGACCATCCACTTTCTTACCGGCAAGTTGCTCTGGTGACATATAGGAAGGACTACCTAAAATTGTTCCTGTTTTTGTTTTACTAACATCAGTTAAACACGCCACTCCAAAATCCGTTACATTCACAAGACTACTGTCTTTATCGTAAATAATATTTGCCGGTTTAATATCGCGATGAACGACATTTTGACTACTCGCATATTCTAATGCCTCAGCAACCATAATGATTATATCAATAACTTCTACTACCGGTAACAAGGTATCCGATTTACAATACGCAAGCAAATTTTCACCCTTTAAGAAATCCATGGCGATATACGCTAACTCTTGATCTTCACCGACATCGTAAATAGTCACAATATTGGGGTGATTCAAACGCCCTGCTGTTTCGGCCTCGCGAAAAAATCGATCTTTAACATCTTTTAATTGCGCACCTTCAAATTCAGATCCTAATGACATGGTTTTAATAGCCACTGTCCTGCCAATTTTAGGATCAGCGCCTAAGTAAACCAGACCCATGGCACCACGCCCGATTTCTTTTTCGACTAAATAACGGCCTAACATTGGTTTTTGAATACCGGTTGTATTTAATACTAGCGTACTATTGCCGGTTGCGGATGTTCCCGGTGTTAAGACGGAAGTTGCCGAGGCTTGTCTATTTCGTTCTAATCGCTCACGAACATCTCTAAATTTTTGCTCATGTCCCAGTATATACCTGAAAACAGATTCAGCCTTGTTGAACTGTCGTTTACGTTCGTAGTCCAGACCAAGATTGTACATTTGATCGAAAAGATCACTACTGACCACAACACATTTTCTATAGCGTTCAAAAGCCTTATCTAAATGACCTTGAGATTGAAATGATTGCGCTAATAACTGATTAGCTTCTGATAATTCATCTCTGACATTACCAACACGCGACTCAAGTAGATGCTTAACCATTAAAACCAGATGTCCGGTTACTAATGCCATTGACGGTAACATTAATGGTATCCATAGAGATTTGGAAACCATCAATATAAAATGTAAATTAAATAATCCTATCAAAAATAAAATACTAAACGCCAGACCAGTGCCTAAACGGAATCGTGGTAATGCTAACATTAAGTACACTGCCACCAGTGCAAGAACAACCAATTGAAACCATGCACCCCAACCGGGTCGACTATATAAATCGCCATTTAAAATACTGGAAACAGTATTTGCCGTTACTAAAATTGGAGAAAGGTTACCAAGTGGTGTATCCATTGGTACTGCATACTGACTTGCAGTTAAACCAATTAATACAGTTTTATTACGAAAATCTCTTGAACGAGTATGGTTAGTGTAAACATCTTTTATCGATATCATATTAAATGCAGGCTTGTTACTGCGACTAGCATAAAAATAAGGATATATTCTTAACTGAGGATCGGACAATACCGCTGATTTCCCTAAATAAAGGGAATCGCCTAATTCGACATGAATCGAATTTAGTTTCCTATGATTAGTTTGAGTTGCCAGCATTAATGAAAATGACGGTACATAATAATCATCATAACTTAATACCAATGGCTGCATTCGAGCATTAATGTCATTTGATTGAAATAAATTCATATGCCCAATTGCATTAGACTGCCTGACAAATCCGGAAAGTGGTGGATACATGATATCAACTGTTTGAACTAAATCAGGACGAAACCGATCCATAAAGTGTTCTTTAGGATTTAATTGTCCAGTGACATCTTTTAATGATAAACGCCTTGAGTATTTTCCCAGAGTATTCTTCGATGAATTTTCATTTGGTTGCGTCACTAAATACGGCATAGCTAAAACAACAGGACCTGCTTTTTTTAAACTCGCGATAAATTTTTTATCCGTATCAAGACCTGACTCAGCTTGATCTAATATTCGCTTTATACTTTTACCGGTACTGCCCCAATTTTTTTTAAAAACATTTCGCAGCTTTTGAATATATTGTAATCCTCGAGTACTCTCACGGGAATCCAGTTGTAAACCAAAGCCAATTACGTTGGGACGAGCTTTAGAAATTCGACGCGTGACTTTAGCCAGCATGTCGCGTGGCCAAGGCCAACTACCTAACTCTTGAATTGAGGCATCATCAATTGCAACAATAACGACATCTTGATTTGCAGGACGGGTGGAAGAAAAACGAACACCAAGATCATAGGCACCCCACTCGATATTTTTCATGAAACTGGTATTAGCAAATAATAAAAAAAACAAAGAAACAAATAATGCAATAAACCAGTCTTTCTTAAAATATTGCATCGTCACTATAGGCCTTTCAGTGAACTCACAATCCGAGGCAACACACAATGCGTGCTTATAAACCGGAATTGAATTATTAGTGTTTTCAAAGGATTGTATGCTTTTTAAACAGTTAGATTGTCTTGTTTTACAAGAATAATAGCGGCATTTTCACACTATATGTTAACAATCCCATAATATTTTTATGGCTTGAGCTCTAAAAACATCAGATAAAATTTATGTATCTGATTTAACTGGCTTTTTACGCAATTTAATATGCAATTCTTTTAGTTGTGCATCACTGACATTTGAAGGTGCCTGAGTCATCAAACAACTCGCAGATTGCGTTTTAGGGAATGCCATAACATCTCTAATTGATTTTGCTCCGGCCATTAACATCACTAATCGATCCAGACCAAAAGCCATACCACCATGAGGCGGACAACCAAATTTTAAGGCATCAAGTAAAAAACCGAATTTGTCTTGCGCTTCTTCATCACTAATACCCAGTAATTCAAAAACAGCAGCTTGAATTTCCGATTTATGAATACGAATAGAACCACCACCGACTTCAGAGCCATTCAAAACCATATCATAAGCTTGTGATAACATGGTTTTTGGGTTTTCTTTTAACTCAGATATCGTATCTGTTGCCGGTGCAGTAAATGGATGATGCAATGCAGCATAGCGATTTTCTTTTTCATCAAATTCAAACATCGGAAAATCAACAACCCACAGTGGTTGCCAGTTTTCTGAAACTAAACCCAGATCTTCACCTAACTTCACACGCAATGCACCTAGAGCTTCATTGACTATTGCGGTTTTATCCGCACCAAAAAAGATCAAGTCACCATCGGCGGCTTTACTTCGTGATAAAATGGCATCAATTGCTTCATCCGGTAAAAATTTTAAAATCGGTGATTGTAAACCTTCTCTGCCTTTAGAAACTTCATTGACTTTAATATAGGCTAAACCTTTAGCGCCATAGATGCCGACAAATTTTGTATAATTATCAATTTCTTTACGCGTTAGTTTAGTTCCTTGTGGCACAGGTAACATTGCAACTCGGCCATTAGGATCCTTAGCGGGACCGCTAAATACTTTAAAATCAACATCAGCTAACACATCAGCGATATCAATTAATTCAAGCGGAATACGCAAATCGGGTTTATCTGAACCAAAGCGTGACATGGCTTCGGCATAACTCATTTTAGGAAACGGACTAGGCAAGTCGATAGCTAAAATCGTTTTAAATAGATTCGTAATTAAACCTTCCATCAAGCCCATGATTGCATCTTGATCCAGAAACGTTGTTTCAATATCGACCTGGGTAAATTCGGGTTGTCGATCGGCGCGTAAATCTTCATCACGAAAACAACGAACAATTTGATAATATTTATCAAGCCCACCAATCATTAACAATTGTTTAAATAATTGAGGTGATTGTGGTAACGCAAAAAAAGCACCATCATGTGTTCGACTCGGCACAAGATAATCCCGGGCACCTTCGGGTGTGGCTTTAGTTAACATTGGCGTTTCAATGTCCATAAAATTCTGGTCTTCCAGATAGTGCCGTAAATTTTGAGTGATTCTGGAACGTAACTTTAAATTTTCGAGCATTTCGGGGCGACGTAAATCAAGATAGCGATAACGTAATCGATGCTCTTCTGAAACAGAATCATCATCAAGCACAAAAGGCGGTGTTTCAGAACGATTTAAAATGGTGAGCTCTTTACCCAGAATTTCAATCATTCCGGTAGTCATATTTGGATTTTGAGTGCCTTCAGGCCGAACACGAACCAGACCTTTAACTTGCAAGACAAATTCATTACGAACTTCTTCAGCAAGTGCAAATACATCTTCGATATCAGGATCATAAACAACCTGAACAATACCTTCACGATCACGCAGATCGATGAAAATGACACCACCATGATCGCGTCGTCGATGCACCCAGCCACATATTGTAACTGTTTGATCTAATTGAGTTTCTGTGATTTCACCGCAATACTGACTTCGCATACTTTGTTCCTGTGTCCAAATCGGATTCTAATTCTGAATTTTGCTTATTTAAGGCCGGAATGTTACGGATTGATGCCCTGAAGTGCAACTAAATGCCTATAATATATCGAATATATTGCAGTGAAAAAGTAATTTTATGCTGATTTTTGAGTTATCGAGAACTTGCCATCAGGAACGACTGCTCCCATTGAAATTAGCATTTTCAAACCATCATCGACACTCATATCGAGTTCGACAACATCGGATTTTGGTACCATGATAAAAAAGCCGGAAGTAGGATTTGGCGTTGTGGGTACATAGACATTTATCACGTCTTCAGCTGTTTTAAGTTGCGCTTCACCTGTTTCGGTTCCCGTTTGGAATGCCAGAGTCCATAAGCCTTTACGCGGATATTCAAGCAATAACACCTTACGAAAGGACTGCCCACCAGAAACAAACACGGTTTCCATTAATTGTTTTACACCGGCATAGATTGACCTGACCAATGGAATTCGAGATAACAGTGATTCGGCTATAGCAACGAGCTGCTTACCAAATAAATTTGCGATAACAACACCGGTAACAAACACAACCAATATCGATAAAACGACACCTAAACCAGGAATATGGAATCCAATCAAGGTATCGGGTTGATATTGTTTGGGAATCAAAACAAGGGTTTTATCCATAACCCCAACCAGAAAACTAATAACAAATGCGGTAACACCTAGCGGTACCCAAACTAATAAACCTGCGATAATTGAACGGCGAAAAAATGACAACATGCGATTGGATTCCTTACAGAGGGAAATTATTTAGATACAGTTTTAGAGGCTTTTTTCTTGCTCGAAGGCTCTGATTTTTTAGAGGCAGAATCTTTACCAGAACTATTTTTCGATTCAGTGACATTTTTCTTTTTACCACCTTTAAAATCAGTTTCATACCAGCCACTACCACTCAAACGAAAGCCGGCGGCTGAAATTAATTTTTTTAAGGATTTTGCATGACATTCAGGACATTCCACTAAGGGATCATCACTCATTTTTTGCAATGCTTCCATCTCGTGTCCACACGACTCACATTGATACTCATAAATAGGCATTACTTACTACTCCAAATCAATCCCGGTTATAATCAGGCGAATATCACCAGCTACCGATTAATTTAAACAAATTCAATAATTGATTATAATCGATTGATTTCCAGTTTAAAATCGGTAAATTCTGTCCTAAGGCCGTATTTATCGAATTAACGCAAAATACAGTTATAATTAGCCTGAACTCGGGTTTAGAAATAAATCAAATAGTCGACAATATAAATTACTTACATAAAATCGAATAACGATGTCTAATGAAACTAAAAAAACAATATTGATTACTGGCTGTTCGAGTGGTATCGGGCTTTGTGTTGCCAATGGCCTTAAAGACCGAGGCCATCATGTTATTGCTACTGCACGACGAAAAGAAGACGTAACCCGATTACAACTAAATGGCTTTGACGCATTTCATCTGGATCTTCGGGATAGCTTGTCTATTCAAAATGCCGTTAAAGAAACATTAAATTGTACCAAAGGCAAGCTCGATGTTTTATTTAATAATGGTGCTTATGGTCAACCCGGTGCAGTTGAAGATCTTTCCCGTGATGTTTTACGTGAACAGTTTGAGACGAATTTATTTGGCTGGCATGAATTAACGAATTTAATATTGCCAATTATGCGAAAACAGGGGCATGGACGAATTATTCAAAATAGCTCTGTTCTCGGTTTAGTCAGCCTACCCTATCGCGGCGCATATAATGCCAGCAAATATGCTATAGAAGGTTTAAGTGATACTTTACGTCAGGAGTTACGTGGAACCAACATCCACCTTAGCCTGATTGAACCGGGTCCTATTAAAAGTAATTTTAGAAAAAATGCACTAACAGTCTTTAAACGGCATATTAATATTGACAACAGTGCACACAAAACAAAGTATGAGTCTTTACTCGCACGGTTAGAAAAAAAAGGAACAGCCAGTGTTTTTACTCTAGAGCCTGAGGCAGTGTTGAAGAAAGTGATTCATGCGGTTGAACATTCAAAACCGAAAATTCGATATTACGTTACTTTTCCAACTCACCTTTTTGGTTTTTTAAAACGGGTATTGTCGCAACGGATTCTCGACAACATTACATCAAAGGTAGAGTGAAGCCAAAATTAATCGTAGAGCGGATCGGCATGTGCATTTTCAGCAGCTTTAAGCTTATGCAGTTTAGCTAAGGCTTTATCTCGTAGTACTTGTTCAACTTTCATAAACAATGAACCACGTTCGATTGGTTTTGGAATGAAGTCATTAGCACCTAATCGCATTACCCAAACTTTTTCGGTTGCTTGTTCTGATCCACTAATAATTATAATCGGAATATCTTGTGTGCTTTGATCTTTGCGCAACAAACGCGTTGCTTGAAAACCGTTTATACCGGGCATAATAACATCCATCAAAATCAAATCAGGTCGATGGGAACGCGCTAACTGTATTCCTCGTTCACCATCAGCAGCAGCAAGGGTTGAGTAACCTGCTTGAGATAAAGCAGTTTTCAACATATGAACCACTGTCCGTGAATCATCTACGATGAGAACAGTTTCAGTTGCTTTACTAGAAGATCGAGATCGGGTTCGTCGTTCTTTTGGTGTCGTGGTGCGATTAAACAGGCTTTTAAATACCAGGCTTGCCATTATAACTCCATTATATTCAGTACAATTCGATATAATTTAAGATTGTACATACTTTAAACTATTGTTGTTTTAGCTGCAATGAACCAGTTCTAAATATTTGTAAGAATTTAGTTATTTCTGAGTTAAAAATAATAAATAAGAAATTCAATGACATAATTAATTCT
>CAYOHQ010000128.1:0-8905 GCA_964403805.1 uncultured Thioalkalispiraceae bacterium
AATTTCAAGTGGAGTAAATAAACTCACACTACATAGCATTACAATAAACAAATTAGCTTTAAAAGCCTGATTCATAATAATTCCTTAAGAATATTAATTAACAATTTAACTGAAATTCAAGGTTGAAAAAAATTAAAATTTACTCGATTGACACTTGAACTATTGTACACCTATCTTGGGAAGTAGCTGCATCATACGTTATTGTCAATGTAACGGGCACCCCATTAAATTTTGCAACCGTTAATAAGGCCAACATCTCGTTATATAAAGCTTTCTGTGATGCTGATCCAGCAGGTAATGTAAATACTGATAAAATTGGTAAATTGTGAGCCAAGCTACCTTCCATACGACAGGTACCTATTGACTTTGCCCCTTCTAATCTAATCTCACCATTCGGAATGAGAATTTCCCTTACTTTACCCCTAACCGTCTGTACAGTCTGTACAGCTGCAAATGACAAATTAAAAAATAATAAACTGCTTATTATCACTGTTACTTTAAATATTATTTTCATAGCGTTTATTTACCTTATATTAACAAATTAAATAAATTTAACATCCGTCAGAACGTGTTTCTGACGGATGTTAATTGTTTCTAGCAACCAGCCGAGGTTACCGGCGCTGCTTTAGGCGTTATTTTAAAATTCTGCGACTTGTTGTATGTTTTCAAGTTAACCGCCTTACTGTAAATCTTACAAATTCCTGTTCCTGAAATACTTCTCGGAGCATTGCAAGTAGCACCTAGTCCAGCAGCAGTAGCCGCAGTACATGAAACAAGGAGAGTCTTACATTGCTGAGTTAACGCAGTAGTTCCGTCATTTGGCACTGACGAATTAGCACGTTTATCCGTTTGTGCTTTTTCAGCAGAAAATTGTGAAACTGCTGTTATATCATACACCGTAACAGATGTGGGGGTAGTTACAGCTGAATAAATTTCAACAATAGAAGCAGTAAGAGCTGGTGAAGTTACAATCGAGACATCTGCAACTGGTGTGGTATTAGTAATTGTTAAGTTAGTACAAACTGATGAAGATAATTTGTTACCTGGTTTGGGCTCAGCTAAATCATATGCTGAAATAGGTAATGTTTTAGTTACAGTAACATCAGCCGCTGTGGTAGCTGTTGTTCCATCAGCCGTTTTGAAATATTTATCAACATTTGTAGCAGGCTTAGCATATACAACGTTAGGTAAAGTTTGTGTACAATCTACTGTTGCAGTAGTTGCCCCGTTATATGGTGCTGGACATGTGGGAATATTTGTTTGTGTAGTAGTAGCATTTCTAACACACCGTAAATTAATTAATGCAGGACTAGGATCTGTACTAAAATTAATCAGTGTATGTGTTGTAAGGCAAGATACCGTTACTTTTCTAACATCCTCTTTATAAAAATCTGCCGGGACCTTACTAAGTGGCAATTGTGTACTTGCCACTGATGTATACAACGTATTTGTAACCGGCGTAGTCATAGTAGCCGTAGCTAATGTAGTTAACCCCGTTGTTACCGGAGCGATGCTTGCACCACCCAATGTACCATTAGTTTTGGTATCTACACCACTATCAGTTGCCGGTGGAGCAACACTACCTTTAAAACCAGGCTCTTCTATCGTTGCTTCAACTGTATATTCTACATTTTGACCTGTAGCAACATTAACTTTTCCTGCTGCATCGACAGCTTTAAATTGCAAAGTTGAAGATGGTGTTGGCAAAACAATTTTTGCAGCTGTTAGAATAGGTGCTTTTATATCCACACCGATAGGACCAGCAATACGTTGTACTGCATTATTACCGGCTATATCGGTTGCATCATAAGTGATAATAAATACACCAGAAGCTGTTACCGGAACTGTACCACTTACTGCCTGAGTTAAAGGATCATTTATAGTTATACGTGTTGAAGCAATGGTTTCAGTTTGATATGTAAATGTTTTTAAGCCAACCTCATCAGTTGCGGTTGCAGATAAAGGTAGTGCTTTATTCCAAGTGTTAACTCGACTTCTACCTTCTTGAATGATTGGCAGTTTAGAATCAAACACATACTTAATAAGAGCTGAATGATTGTGATTACCGGCTATATCAATAAGTTCGATTAATAATTCATGAGGTCCTTCGGACAATCCATTTAGCGGTTCATTAACCGATTTCACACCATAGAAATCTCCTGGATAAGTTACAGCATTTTCGGTTGTTATTGAGACGATTCCAATCCCACTGGCATAATTTGTAGATGTATTTTTAGGATCGTCTAATACTACTTTAAACTGAGGTGGTGTATTATATGCACCTATTCCCGTATTTGGATTGAAATTTACCGGACTTGAAATCGTTGCTGTTGGTTTAATTTTGTCTACAGCAAATTTATATGTCTCAATAGCAGTTAGATCTGCGGCAGGTGTTGTACCTGTAGGCACAGCACCTGAAATAACTTCTGCTTCAAACACATAAAGATTATCTGGAATATTTGATATATCCAGAACAGCGCTGTATTCAATTGCACCACCGGCACCGGTTGTTGGACCTGTTGCGGTTAATGTTACATTTGGTACTGCGTTACCCTGACCATCCAATAAACGGAAATTAACTATCGTACCAGCAAATCCATCGGTTACAGTGGCTACAAATTTTCTATTTTTAGTTGAAAGATTTGATGGATCAACACTGATTGCATTATCAGGATTTAGAGCTTCTGGTGCTATTAATGGTATAACAACAACACCGACACCTTTATTTAAAACACGCAAATTTTTATATTCGTATGGCTCAAATTTTGTTGAATCAAGATTAGTGCTAGCCTCGATTAGACCTACATAACGGCCATCAGGTATATCATTAGTGTTCATTGTCCATGTATAAAGTGATGTATTTGTACCTGTTTGAGGATCGTGAGCTACCTTATTGTATGAAGGGACCCCTATATTCGTTGTTGATCCTTCCGGAACCATAGACAATCTGATTGTCGCTATTCCAGCAGCATGTACCGCTGTAATCTGAATTTTTCTCTCGTCAGTCAAAATTTTAGTTAAATCGTGAAGCTCAGTTGCAGGATGACCCCAGGCTACTTTGTCTAAATTTAACGGATCAGGTATAGCTGCTGATGGAAATATAGAACCATCATACTGGGATATAGTCTCTACAAAAGCTCTAACATCAGATAAAGTTAGTGCCGTATGGTTAAGTTCTTGATTAGTAATAACAGATAAAATTCTTAAAGCATAATGGTGTCGGGTTATATGCAAACCTAAATTATTACCAGCATATCGAATAGAAGCTGAACCAGCCTTACCATTTAATTTCGCATCAGATTTTATATCTTCATACATTTTTTGTGCATATCCTAATGAAGATGCATTTTTAAATAATCCCTCTTGAGCGCCTTCTGTACTCAACCAGTCAACAAGACTTGAAATTGAAATAATAGCTAACCCATATTTAACTTCAGGGCTTCGTAAATTTGAAGCTGATGCATTATCAGCATTGGCAAAATCCACAGGAATTGTAGAAACGATATCAAACCCTAACCAAAGGCCAATTTCGTAATTTGCTTGCTGAATTGAACCAAGGACTATTGTGTCTTCTTTTTGAGGATCTGAACTCTTTTTAAAACTAGTTAACAGTTTACCACCATGAGCAAGTTTATGTTTTAACAAACCGGTAGCCAAATGCGTATAATGAGTAATACTAATCTCTTGTGATACACCCTTCTCGTATTCTATTGCTGTACACAGTTTGTCTGTTGGACCAAAACTCTTTACTGCATTATCAGAGTTTAGTGGAGCAGCTGGTTCATTATATGTTCCTGCTGTAGTACAAATCAAAAGCGGAGTAATTTTAGCAGGTAATTGTAGCTCAAAACTAAATCGACCTTCTGAATCAGTTGACTCTCTACTTGAAATGACTTTTACGGGATCTTTTTCATTCACTAACTGTGATTTAGGATCAAAACCATAAACAGTAATTTCCGCATCTCTAACAGCCCCCATCAGAATTACACCAGAGATTGTACCTTTAGGTACTGGCTTAGCTTTTACAGGAACTGCCCCATCACCACCACCACACGATATGACTAGACTCGCCATCCCAAAAATTGCTAACTGTTTAACAGACTGAAGATTGATTTTCACGGTATGCTCCCGATTATTATTTTATTTCTAATAAACCGGGGAAGTTTGGCTTTTTGAAGCTTAACTTTTTTGTAAGCTTCGTGTGAGAGGCCGTTTCCCTGGCAGTTCTAATTTCTTTCCTTAATTCGTTTTATTTCTTACAACGGTGATTTGGATAAATAAAATGACAGTTGTTATTGTTAAGTTCATTGTGTACTATTTTTCTTAAGTTAACCTTAACAAAGTTAAGTATCGCTTTTAAGACTTATTTAAGAATTACTGTTTTTTAACCGTTTTTTGGTATTTATGTTTATTTTTTATTCTATTTGTTTCATAAACATTTCTTAAAATATTTTTTATGTCTAAATATATGACTATTACAGTTTGCTTTCAAAAAAGATAATTATGATTCAATAAAAATATTTTTAAATTTATTTTTTTAAAATTTATTTTTTTTATTTTTATTAACTTAATCTTGTTATTACTTAATAATTAAAAATAAACATGATTAAATATTAAGCATTATTGCTTAAAGACCCATCATCTCCGTCAGCAATGGCATAATCCACGGCTTGTTTTTTAGTCTCGCGGTAACTTCTGTGCTAGCGACACTTTCATTAGTGCCATCAAATGCGGTAACCACATAATAAAAATCAACACCGTTGGATAAGCGTGTTTTGCCATCGGCTAGAAACTCGTGTGCAAAACTGCTGGTGTTTGCTGCGAGTGGTACTTTAGTGCCGTTAGTGCCGGTTCCACTGGTGGTGGACCAATAGACATTATAGTTTGTAACGGCAGTATCCAGTGGCCAGGTTAACTGAATTTGTGAATTTTGCGGGGTGATGGTGATTGTGGCCGGTGGCTGTGGCAGCACCACTACTGGTGCATCCACCAGACGGCCTTTAACTTCTATGCTGGTTAGGCTTTCACCATTACTGTTTTGTGCTGTTACAACATAAAAATAGTCGGTAGCTTTGGCAAGGGGTATTGTTCCTGCGGTGTCGGTAAATTCGTGTTTAAAAGAATTTTGGCCGTTTGGTAGTTTTATTTTGGTTCCTGAAATTCCGCTGCCGCTGGTGGTGGACCAATAAACATAATAATTAGTAATTGCGGTATCGTTATCCCAACTGATGGTGATGCTGGTTTGTTGATTGCTTAGCGCTACATTTTTTGGGATTGCCGGTGGCGGGTTGGCTTTTAGTTTTCCGCTATATTCAGTGCTTAAGGCACTTTGCGTATTATTGCGCATGGCTATTACAGTGTAATAGTAAGTTGTTGCTTTACTAATGGATGTTGTGCCGTCTTGCAAAAATTCGTGAGTGTATTGGTGAATGCCCGCATCGAGCTTAACAAGTTGTCCGGCAGTTCCCGACCCGCTGGTGCTGGACCAATAGAGTTGGTAAAAATCGACGGTGGTGTCTAGTGGCCAGTCGATAATGATTTTTTTATCATCACTTTGTACCGCTAGAGTTGCGGGTGGAATTAATGGTGTTTCTTTTGTGCCACCGCCGGGCTTATCGGTATTTGCCGGGGGATTATCGCTGCCACTACAGGATATCAGTGATACAGCTAACAATAACATGAGTAATTTTAGCAGAGTATTTTTTATTTTTAACACGCTTGGCTCCCGATTTAATGGTATCGGGAAGTATTGGCTGGTTTTGATTTGGTAAAATTATTTAATAAACAAGTCCACTTCCCGTGGTTGTTATTTTTAATCCGTTATTGCCGGATAATACAAATGTCTGTTTGTTTTGTCCAGATAACCATAGTATAGAAAGCTTAAGGTTATATTAAGATTAATAAGAACCTTAACTCTTACAAGCAAAATAGAATTATAGTGACAACCAAACCAGAAGTGAAAAATCTGAAATACTGTCTCTTTCAGCAGTTAAAGGACTTTGATCGCTTAAAATCATAGTAATTCAGCAAATTTTGAAGGCGATAGCACAGCGTATTCAGAACTAAGATTAAGTAAATCACTATCACCGCTAATAAGGTATTCTGCCTTACTTGCAATGTAGGTAGCTAAAACCATATTATCATTTGAGTCAGTAGGAACATTAGCAGTAATTCCTTCTAATGAAACAATATCCGTTTTAAAGCGTAATAGTAAAATAAATTGATTAATTTTTTCCTGATTCCAATTTAAGCGTTTTTGAATTTTTGGATAATTAAGAACCCGAGTAATTTCATTTAACATTGGTTCTGAAAGTGCTAAATCAAAATGTGTATTTTGCCAAGCCTGTATAATTTTTCCTGGGATACTATCTGGAATCATTAGCCCTGATATCAGTACATTTGTATCAAGTACAATTATCATGAATGACGAATAGTCTCGACTGTCTCCTCAATCTCGATTAAAGCATCATCAATTTCAACACCGGAATAACTACTTGCTAATTCATCTGTCATATTATCAAATTCTTTCTGTAAGAGTCGAAATCGATTAAACAACTCAATATCAACCAAGGCGGCAATTGGCTTATCTGATTTCGTGATTAAAATGGTGTTGTGCCGAAATTGCACTTCATTAAGCAATTCCCCTAAATTCTTACGAACCAACATGGCAGGCGCTTTTCGTAGCATGTTAATCACCTCAATTGATATAATTATAGTAATTATAGTAATAGTTAACTAAATAATCAATTTAACACTCCATATTCGTCTAAATGTAGACTTCTCCAGCATCGAATTGTGGTTTAAAATAGGAAAACTCTCTTAAATAGCCGGTAATATTGAGCTATTAATTTAGTAATTTCAATCACTTGCTTAGGTACGACCCTGAGCGCTAGTGCTGAGCGCAACATATATAGTCTTTTTTAAAGCTACGGCCCAAGTAATTAGTCGAACCTGAAAAAAGATTCAAGCGCCCAAAAATTTCAGATTGCTATTCTTGGGCAGTACAATCATCCGCCAAACCGCTAACAATCTTGGTTGATACCGCTCACAGCCTGTTTTTAAGTACAGATAAAATGGCCAATAAATTGCGACTAGCAATTTCTTTAAATTCCAGGCAGTAGCGGCCATTAGTAAATTAATATGATCACCGTAAACGCCTTTCAGAAAATTTCGTGATAACCTAAAATCCGATTTTAAATGACCGATAATGGGTTCGATTGCCGCGCGTCTTTTACATTGTTTCCGTTTTTTATCTCGTTGATACCGGTTATCTTTTTTTAACGGTTTCTTCGGTAGTATTATTTTCGTGCCATCAACGTCAGTTTTTCCGCGATAACCTCGATCACATACGGGGTGTTTAAAATAGTCCCCTAAACAAGCGTTAATTTTGGTTCCAGTTTTTCTTTCGGGATATCGTATCCACAGTCTTTTACTTTTCGATACCAAAAAATGGCTTGAGTTTCATCTTGTTCAGCTGAACGGTGATACCAGAGAACCGCTTGAATACCATCTTGATTCACACCAATACCTGATTCATAGCGCTCACCAACGAGATATTGAGCAAAATTATTTCCCAAGTCAGCGGCTTTTTTAAACCAGGCAAATGCTTGAGATACATCTTGCTCAACTCCATTACCTTCGTCAAACAGCATACCTAATTTAAGAAAAGCATATTGCGAAAAACGATGGTCTTGATGTTGGACAACCTTTAGAAACCAGTCAAACGCCAATGTATAATCTTGTTTTACTCCTAATCCTTTACAATATTTTTCGCCTAAATTAAATTGCGCTGGAACGTTTCCGCTATTTGCAGCCTGTTCACACCACTGTACAGAAAGTTCAGCATTTTTCTCAACCCCTTGACCATTTTCATATAGCATACTCAAATTATACTGAGCGTCACTATTATCGTGTTCAGCTGCTTTGCGATACCAGTTTGCGGCTTGTTTATAATCCTGTTCAGCACCCTCACCATTCTGAAACAGGGCGCCTAAATTAAATTGCGCAATAACATTTCCTTGTTCAGCAGCTAGCTGGTACCAACTAAAAGCTTGAGTAAAGTCTTGATTACATCCTTTACCAAAGTGATACATAACCCCTAATCTATTTTGTGCAGCACTATAACCTTGTTCAGCAGCATGTCGATACCATTTTAATGCTTGATCATAATTCTGATCAATTCTCTGGCCATTTTCATGCATCACACCTAATTTAATTTGTGCAACACCATCACCTTGCTCTGCTGCCTGTCGATACCAATGCAATTGTTGGATAAAATCCTGTTCAACCCCGTCGCCGTTACCATAGGCATCCGCTAATAGAATTTGAGCATTGGCAAAACCTTGCTCAGCCGCTTTTTTAAACCAGCTAAATGCCTCTGTGTAATCCTGTTTAACACCATGACCAAGTTTATATAATAAACCTAAATTATATTACCCATGATTGAGTTGTTGCGTCGCAGCGTTGCGAAACCAATGTTCAGCTTGTGCATAATCCTGTTTGACACCTTTCCCTTGATGATATTGAAACCCTAAAGTATATTGAGCATCTACAAATCCTTGTTCAGCCGCTTTGCGAAGCCAGTTTATTGCCTGGCTACAGCTCTGCTCAACACCTTGGCCATTACGGTACATAACACTTATATAGTATTGAGCATCTACAAGATCCTGTTCAGCTGCTTTTTGAAACCAGTTAAATGCTTGAATATAATCTTTATCCTGTTTAGCATCATAATACAGCAGGCCCAAATTGAGTTGTGCATCGGCATAGCCTTGTTCAGCAGCTAACTCAAACCAATATTTCGCATGAGTATAATCTTGCTTAACACCATGACCATTTTGATAAGCAATACCTATATTGTTTTGAGCGATTGCATATCCTTGCTCAGCCTGTTGGCGATAGTATT